>JBELFC010000001.1:0-28547 GCA_042093175.1 Tenacibaculum sp.
TTTCCACTATTGAAGCGCTATATAATTTTAATCCATCTGCATTTACAAATGGAAATTTACAAAATAGCAAAACTGAAAATTTAGGATCTTGTAAAGTATTAGCTTTTGGAATGAAACAACAATTTACAAAAGAGGAGACTTTAGCTTGTTTTGGACAATATTATTTTAAAGATGTATTAGAATATCCAAATGGTACTGATCATCAAAACATACGTAATTTTATGAATACAGGTTTTGAGGGAATCTCTTTTGAAGATGAAGTATTGACCAAGAAAAATTAAGAATTTTACTCTTTTTTGAGCTTGTTTAAAAGAGTATACACTATAATATAAAGAGTGCTACCTAATAAAAAATAAATTAGAAACCCTTGTAAAAGTATTTGTTTAGTAATTGTTACTCCTTCTATGTATGGAATTATTATAGCAGATATTAAAAAAAGAAGTGCGCCAAAAATAATTCCTTTGGTGATGTTATTTTTCATATTAATTAATCAATTTTATGTAAGCTTTCTCTGTTTTTTAAATAAACAAATTAACTTTCCTGTCAAAGATAATACATTCAAAAATGGTATTAGTATTGAGTTATTGGAAACACTAAGAAATATCAAATTAAAAAGTGTATTTTTAAATCCTTTAAAAAAATGGTTATGTTTAAAAATTTACTTTTCATTACACTTTTTCTATTCGTTTTTATAAGTTGTAAGAAAGAAAAAGAAGTGCAACTTTTAAATTCTTCAAATTATTTTGATGTTCTAAATAAAGAGTTTACCGGTGACTTAGCCTTCGAAACTACCTCTTTTGTTGAAAAATACTGGAGAGTTGTTGGTAATACCGGTTTTAATAAAAGCGTATATAGAATAGCAGAGCAATTAGAAAAAGCAGGGTTTGTAAATGAAGATAAAGCTACGAAAAAAGATATTTTAACCTATAGAATTGAAAAGAGACCTTTAAAAAAACCAACTTGGGAATCTGTAAATGCAATAGTTGAAATTGAAGGTGAAAATACTCCACTTCTACAACATAGTACTAATAGAAATATGATTGCGTTAAATTCCTATAGTACTCCAAAAGAAGGTGTAGTTGCTGAAGTTATTTATGTAAAAGATTTGAATACAATCAAAACTCTTGATGTAAAAGGAAAAATTGTTTTTGTAGAAACCAGTCCTTACAGGGTTTTTAATGAGGCAATTGTAAAAGGAGGAGCTGTTGGTTTAATTTCGTATAGTAATCCTAAATACTTACAACCAGAAAAAAATACAACTTCTATTCAGTTTAGATCAATTCCGTTAAATAAAAATGTGAAATCATGGGGTATTGCTATGTCTTATGAAGCTAAAGAAAAATTAAAAGCTAAATTATTAAAAGGAAAAGTTTCTTTAAAAGTAACCATAGCAACTAATATTTATCCATCAGAAGAATTAACGATAATAGCAGATATTAAAGGAAGTGTTATTTCTAAAGAACGTTTAGTTTTTAGTGCACACATTCAAGAACCTGGAGCAAATGATAATGCCACAGGTGTTGGAGTTGCTTTGGAAATGGCTACGCTTACAGCAAAATTTATAGAAGAAAAAAGATTTGAACCCAATAGAACATTAACTTTTTTATGGGGTGATGAAATAGTTTCTACGAATAGATATGTTAAAGAAGATAGTATTAGAGCTAAAGATATTAAATGGGGAATTTCATTAGACATGGTTGGTGAAGATACTCAAAAAACAGGAGGAACTTTTCTGATTGAGAAAATGCCTGACCCAAGTGCAATTTGGACAAGAGGTAATGATAAACATACAGAATGGGGTGGCTTTAAAATGAAACTTGATCAAATGAAACCTCATTATTTAAATGATTTTTTAATTGATAAATTTAAAGAACAAGGTAAACGAGCTAATTGGACTGTTAATACAAATCCCTTTGAAGGAGGAAGTGATCATGTTCCTTTTTTAAAAGCAAACATACCTAGTGTACTATTTTGGCACTTCACTGATCAGTTTTATCATACAGATAATGATAGAATAGATAAAGTATCTAAAACGACCCTGAAAAATGTTGGAGTTACTTCGTTGGTTTCAGCGTATACCTTATTGAATGCTAATAATACCACAGCAAAATCCATTTTAAAAACTATTGAAAACAAGGCTATTTCTAGACTTAAAAAAGAACAAAAACTTAGCGAAATATCACTTAAAAAAGGAGATTCATTAAATACTGAAATAGCTATTATTTCTGCATGGAATGATTGGTATTTCAAAACAGCAAATACTACTTTAGATATAGCAAAAGACTCTACAGAACTAACTAAAAAAATTGAAGAAACTCAAAAAAGAATTAATTTAATATCTGCTGAAATTATTGAAAAACTAAAGCTTACTAAAATGAATTAGTTTTTAATTTTTGAAAATATATAGTTGCTGCCTTTTTAACTTTAGGAGCCAATATTAATGTTGATATTATGGTAGGTATCGCCATTAAAGCATAAGCACTGTCCATTAAATTAATTACGAAATCTAGCTTAATAACTGATGCTATTATTATAACTAGTATGTAAATATAATTATAGTATTTTCCAATCTTAGTGTTGGTCAAGTAGCTCAAACAACTGTATCCATAAAATGAATAGGTAAACAAGGTTGAAAACGCAAAAATTAATACACAAACTGTTAAAATAATACTTCCTGAATTAAAAGGTAATACAGCATTAAAAGCAGCTAAGGTCATAGTAATTCCATCTCCTTCAAAACCTTTCCAAATTCCTGAAGCTAATATGGCTAAAGCTGTTAATGTACATACTAATAAGGTGTCAATTGCTGGGCCCAACATGGCTACTAAACCTTCTCTAATAGGTTCGTTTGTTTTAGCAGTTCCGTGCATCATAGGCGCAGTACCTAAACCAGCTTCATTTGAAAAAGCTGCTCTTTTTACTCCTGTAATTATTAATGCACCTAAAGCGCCACCTAAAACGGATTTTCCAGTGAATGCATCAGTAAATATTAATGAAAAAATAGAAGGAACTTCTTCTATTTTTAATACTAAAATTGTAAGTACTGTTAATAAATATACTACTACCATAATAGGTACTAATTTTCCAGCAACACTTCCAATACGTTTAATTCCTCCAAAAATAACAGTAGCAACAATAATTGCTATTGAAATTCCTAAAATTAACTTAGCAGTAAATTCATTGGCTTTGTTTACTTCAAAAACGTCAACTAATGTTTGTGTAAGTTGATTTGCTTGAAATGCAGGAAGTGTACCTATAAGTCCTGCTAATGCAAAAAATATAGAAAGCCCTTTCCAGTTTTTACCAAGCCCTTCAGTAATTACATACATAGGGCCACCTTTTGTATTTCCTTCTTCATCTTTACCCCTGTACATTATAGCTAAACTACAAGTAAAAAATTTAGTAGCCATTCCTACAAAAGCACTTACCCACATCCAAAAAATTGCTCCAGGACCGCCCATGGCAATAGCAATGGCTACACCACTTATATTTCCCATTCCTACGGTAGCTGCAATAGCAGATGATAAAGCTTCATAGTGTGATAAATCTCCAGGAGAGTCATGTTTGTCGTATTTACCTCTTAAGATTGCAATGGCATGTCCCATATACCTAAAAGGAACTAGTCCAGAGTATACAAACAAATATAATCCTCCACCAATTAGTAAAATTAATAATGGAATTCCCCATATCCATGAAGAAAATTCGGAAACTAAACTTTGAATACTTAGGTACATATACTTTTAATTTTAATCGAAGGTACTAAAATGTTTATCAAAAAAAATAGAGATAATTATTATTAAACAATTATCCCCATTTTGTAGTTATTTTTTAATTCATTAATTCCTCTATCTCATCGGCCTCAATAGGAATGTTACTCATCAAATTAAATGGATTTCCATTTTCTTGTACTACTACATCATCTTCTAAACGAATTCCAAAGCCTTCTTTTGGTAAATATATACCAGGCTCTACAGTAAATACCATGTTTGCTTTCATTGGTTCATGTAATAATCCATAATCATGAGTATCTAATCCCATATGATGTGATGTTCCATGCATAAAGTATTTTTTATATGCAGGCCAATTAGGATCTTCATTTTGTACATCAGCTTTATCTAATAACCCTAAACCTAAAAGTTCTGAAGTCATAATTTTTCCAACTTCAATATGGTAATCAGCCCAAATAGTTCCAGGAACTAACATATTTGTAGCTTCATTTTTTACCTTATTCACAGCGTTATATACTTCTTTTTGCCTATCTGAAAAGCGTCCAGAAACAGGTATAGTTCTTGTCATATCTGATGAATAATTTGCATATTCAGCACCTACGTCCATTAAAATTAAATCTCCTGCTTTACACTGTTGATTGTTTTCTATGTAATGTAGAACATTGGCGTTATTTCCTGAAGCTATAATTGGTGTATAAGCAAACTTTTTTGAACGGTTCCTAACAAACTCATGAATGTATTCTGCTTCTATTTCATATTCCCATACACCGGGTTTTACAAATCCTAATACACGTCTAAATCCTTTTTCTGTAATATCACAAGCTGATTGTATTAAGTTTAACTCAATACCATCTTTTACAGAACGTAATCGTTGTAAAATAGGATTGCTTTTAGCTACTGAATGTGCAGGGTATTTTTCACGTAACCATTTTGTAAACCTATCTTCTCTAGTTTCAGTTTCAACATTTGCTCTATAATGTTCATTTGTGTTAATGTAGATAGTTTCAGCATAACTCATTAATTCAAACATTATTTTTTCTAGATCTTGTAACCAAAAAACTGTTTTTATACCACTAGATGTATACGCTTTTTCTTTAGTTAATTTTTCTCCTTCCCAAACAGCAATATGTTCATTAGTTTCACGTAAAAATAAAATTTCTCTAAATTGTGGTTTTGGACATTCAGGAAATAGTACTAGTACGCTTTCTTCTTGGTCAACACCACTTAAATAAAAAATATCTCTATGTTGTTCAAAAGGTAAAGTACTATCAGCACTTACAGGATATATATCGTTTGAATTAAAAACAGCAATACTATTTGGCTTCATTTGTGCCATAAAGTTTTTTCTGTTCTTAATAAATAAACTGCTGTTTATTGGATCATATTTCATGAGGTATAGTCTTTTTAGAAGTTATGTAGTGATCAAAACTACATAAAAAGACCTTTATAGTTTATAGCCAAATGGCACTATTTTATGTTTTTTCGAATTCTGCTCATATTTCTAGTTGAAATTCCTAAAAAAGAAGCTAAATAACGAAGAGGAACCTTTTGTAATAAATCAGGTTCATTAACTAAGAGTTTCTCATAGCGTTCTTCTGGGGTAAGTGTTAATAGATCGATACGATAATCATCGATTAAAAAAATTTGATTCTCTATTAAGTTAAAATAGAATTGAGAGAAAGCTTTATTGTTTTTTAAAAGGTATTTAAAGTCATTAATTTCAATAACCCACAATACACACTTACTTAAAGCCTTTATGTTTTTTCGAGAAGGTATTTCTTGTAAAAAACTTTTTAATGAAGTTGTACAAGTGTTTTTTAAAGCTAAGTATGTGGTTTTTTCATCTTCATTTACTAGTATTGAATGTTGCAAAATACCACTTTCAACAAAGCAAAAACTAGTAGGTATCTTGCCAGTTTTAACAAAAAAATCATTCTTTGAAAGTTCTTTTTTAGAAAAATAAGATATAATTTCAGGAATGAGAGCTTCTAATAACTTGCTTTTTATTGTAGTTTGTAAGTAGTTGGCAAAAGTTAGTTGACTTCTAATCATTTTTAGCTTTTTAACAAACTAATGTAAAAAAAAAGATGCTCTAAATAGCATCTTTTTACCCTTCATTCTACTTTTTCTTTACTTACCCATAACACTTTTAATAAGTCCAATGATTACCATTAGAACTCCTCCACCAACTCCACCGCCAGCAATGCTTCCTAATATTCCTCCTAAGTCAATTCCTAATGTTCCTAATAATTGACTTCCTAATGCGCCCCCTAGAATTCCAACAACAGAATTCCATAAAGTACCCATAGAGAATTTTTTTAGTAAAGCACCAGCTAGGTTTCCACCTAGAGCACCAGTGAGCAGGCTAATAATTAATTCCATAATTGATTTTTGTTAGTTAAATGGATTATAAATTAACTAAAAAAAAACGAATAAAACAAATAAAATCAGCACTTTAAAGCTCTCCTATATGAAATAATGCGTCTCCCATGTTAATTACAGGGAAGTTATTTTTAGCAATTATGTATCCATTAATTGGTGATTTTACTGTAAAATTTGTTTCACCATAAGTATCCATAATATGTCCTAATGTTTCTCCTTTTTTTATAATAGCGCCATTAGCCACTTTGGCTGTAAATAACCCGGCAACTTTAGCTCTTATCCATTTTCTTTTTTTAAGAAATATACTTTGTTTGGTTTTTGAAATCTCAACATTTTCATTAATCATTTGAAAGTGTTTTAAAATACGTAACGTTCCGTTAATTCCTTGTAAAATAGCGTCTTCACATAAACGTAAAGATTCTCCTCCTTCATATACAATTACAGGAATATTGTTTTTATGACATTCATTTCTGAAAGATTTTGGAATTAATTTAGAACCAAACATTAGTGGGGCATTAAATATTTTAGATAATTCTAAAGCTCTTTCATCTTGCGGTGTAAAACGAATTTGAGGAAAATTACTTCTTTGAGCACCACCAGTATGATAATCTATAGCGAAATCTACATTTTTAATAAGCTCTTTCATTAAATAACGTGCCATTCTACTAGCTAAAGATCCTGTTTTAGATCCAGGAAAGCTTCGATTTACATCTTTGCCATGCATGTCGCGAGATAGGTTTAAAAAGCCAAAAACATTTAATAAAGGAACTACAATTACGCAACCTCTATGAATTTTGTATCTTTTATCAATTAGCATTCTTCTAACTAATTCAATACTATTAGTTTCATCGCCATGTAATCCTCCTTGAAGTAAAACTGTTGGCCCAACTTTTTCACCATTAAAAATATATACAGGAATCTCTATATAGGTACCTGTTGGTAGTCGGTCAACAGGAATTTTTATGAGTTTAGATTCTCCTAAACCTATTTTTTCACCACGAATTATTATTTCTTCGTTTTTGAATTTTTCGTTGAACATTTTTTCTCTAAATATTTAATAATTTCTTCAGCTACATTTACCTTAGTAAAAGCTTCTATTCCTTGTAAACCTGGGGTTGAATTTACTTCTATTAGTAAAGCTCCTCTTTTTGATCTTATTAAGTCTACTCCCGCTACTGGAAGCCCTAAATAATGAGCAGCTCTTATTGCCATTTCTTTTTCTTTTGAAGTTAAATCGACTTTAGAGCCACTTCCACCTCTGTGAATATTAGAACGAAAATCATCTTCTAATCCTTTTCGTTTCATAGATGATGTTACTTTATCACCAATTACAAAAGCTCTAACATCTTCACTATTACTTTCTTTAATAAACTCTTGTAGTAAAAAACTAGTGTTCATGCTATAGAGTGTGTCAATAATGGATTTTGCGGATTTTTCAGTTTCGGCTAAGATAACTCCCATGCCATGGGTTCCTTCTTGTAGTTTTATAATAACCGGAGCCCCTCCAAGTAATTGAATTTGTTCATTAATATTTTCAGTATTTGCAGAAAAAACAGTGTCAGGAATTGGAATGTTTTTTCTATTCATTATCTGTAAGGTACGTAGCTTATTTTGAGCTCTTAAAATTCCTAAGGAACGAGCGGTACTAAAAACTCCATTCATTTCAAATTCTTTTACTACAGCAGCTCCATGACTTGTAACTGATGCTCCAATTCTAGGAATAATTACATCTGGTTCATTAATAATATCTTCACCTTCGTAAATAATTTGTCGTTTTCCTCCACTTAATTTAATAGAACATTGAGTGTGATTTATAATACTAACATCATGCCCACGGCTAATAGCTTCATCATAAATTCGCTTAGTAGAATAAATCTGTTCACTAACCGAGAGAATAAAAATGTTCATAGATTTTAATAAGTAAAAGATTAGGTTAAAAAATTCTTTATTACTAGGTGTTCAACAGGGTTGTAATAGATATTTAAAAGTAACAATTAACCTTTAAAGGTATCTATTAACAATTAAATTTCACATGTATAATCCTTAAATGAGGACATTACAAAGCTAACATTTTTTTTATTGTAGAAATGTGTAAAGAAGTTGAAGGGAATCATAATTTCTGTTAATTTTTTTGAATTCGATACTAGTTATAGTAATTTCATAACCTGAAAAACCAAACTATAACTAATGAAAACGCTTTTAAAAACAATTTTAGCGTTGTTTTCTCTTACACTTTTAGGTCAACAACAAGTCACAACCTCCGCAAAAACAATACAGCAAGCTCTACTCAAAAAAGAAGAATTAGGTAAAGTTTCTATTGTAAAAAACATCCCTTTCGAGAATATTGGTCCTACTGTAATGAGTGGACGTGTTGTTGATATTGATGTAAATCCTGATAATACCACTGAATTTTATGTTGGCTACGCTTCTGGAGGTGTATGGTATACTAATAATAATGGAACTACTTTTACTCCAGTTTTAGATAATTCGCCAACTCAAAATGTAGGAGATATTGCTGTAGATTGGAAAAAAGGTACTATTTGGGTAGGTACTGGTGAAAACAACTCATCGCGTTCGTCGTATGCTGGAATAGGTATTTTAAAATCAACAGATAAAGGAAAAACGTGGACAAATGTTGGTTTACATGATAGTCATCATATTGGTAGAATATTAATTAACCCTAATAATTCTGATGAAGTTATTATTGGTGTAATTGGTCATTTATATTCATCTAATAAAGAACGAGGAATATTTAAAACTACAGATGGAGGAAAAACATGGGTCAAAACATTGTTTGTTGACGAAAATACAGGTGTTATTGATGTTCAACAGAGTCCAAATAATTTTAATGTTTTATATGCTGCTTCATGGGAAAGAGAACGTAAGGCATGGAATTTTGATGGTGATGGAAAAAATTCTGCTATATACAAGAGTATGGATGCAGGGAGTACTTGGGTTAAAATTTCGAAAGACAATGGTTTTCCTGAAGGAAATGGAGTAGGAAGAATTGGTTTAGCAGTTTTTGATGAAAATACGGTGTATGCATTTCATGATAATCAATTTAGAAGAGAAAAAGGGAAGAAGAAAAAAGGAAAGTCAAATGCTTTAACAAAAGATGATTTTAAAACTATGTCAAAAGCAGAGTTTTTAAAATTAAAAGATAAAAAGCTGAATTCATATTTAAAAATGAATGGATTCCAAGAGAAATATAGAGCTGAAAATGTAAAACAAATGGTAAGGTCTGGATCCGTAAAGCCAATTGATTTAGCTAAATATTTAGAAAATGCAAACTCTTTATTATTTGATACACCAGTAATTGGAGCTGAAGTTTTTAAAACCGAGAACGGAGGAGAGTCTTGGAAGAAAACACATGAAGGGTATTTAGATGATTTATATTATTCGTATGGATATTATTTTGGTGAAGTAAGAGTAGATCCTCAAGACAAGAATGCTATTTATGTTTTAGGAGTTCCTATTTTAAAATCTAAAGATGGAGGAAAAACATTTAAATCTATTAGTAAAGAAAATGTTCATGCTGATCACCAAGCTTTATGGGTGAACTCTAAAAAACAAGGTCATTTAATTGAAGGGAATGATGGAGGTTTAAATATTTCATATGATGATGGGGAAAGTTGGATAAAGCTTAATACTCCTCCTGTAGGGCAATTCTACTCTGTATATGCAGATAATCAAAAGAACTATAAAATTTATGGAGGTTTGCAAGATAATGGAGTTTGGGTAGCCAATAATAATGCGAAGGTTAATAAAAGGTGGAAACAAACCGGTAAAAACCCATATGAGAGTTTAATGGGAGGTGATGGAATGCAAGTAGCAGTTGATGATAGAAACCCTAATATTGTTTATACAGGATATCAATTTGGTAATTACTATCGAATAAATAGAGAGTCAGGAAGGCAAACGTATATACAACCAAAACATACTTTAGGAGAAAATCCTTATAGATTTAATTGGCAAACTCCAATTCAGTTGTCAAAACATAATCAAGATATTTTATACTTAGGAGGTAATAAATTACATCGTTCTTTAAACAAAGGAAGTAATTGGGAAACTATTTCAGGTGATTTAACTCAAGGCGGTAAAAAAGGAAATGTAGCTTATGGAACATTAACAAGTATTTCTGAAAGTCCGTTTCAATTTGGAGTAATTTATGTTGGTTCTGATGATGGGTATATTCATATTACAAAAAATGGTGGAGGTACTTGGGAGAAGATTTCGAATACGTTGCCTCAAAACCTTTGGGTAAGTAGAGTAATTGCTTCAAAGCATAAAAAAGAACGTGTATATGCTACTTTAAATGGGTATCGTTTTGATGATTTTACTACATACATTTATCAATCGGATGATTATGGTAAAACATGGACGAGTATTGCTGGAAATATTCCAACATCTTCAGTAAATGTTATTAAAGAAGATCCTGAAAAAGAAAATATATTATATGTTGGAACTGATAATGGATTGTACGTTACTTTAAATAAAGGAATACAATGGCATTCGTTTACTAATATTCCAAATGTAGCAGTTCATGATTTAGTAATTCAACCGAAAGCAAAAGAATTAGTAGTTGGTACTCATGGAAGAAGTATATACAA
Source organism: Tenacibaculum sp. (assembly GCA_042093175.1). GTDB lineage: Bacteria > Bacteroidota > Bacteroidia > Flavobacteriales > Flavobacteriaceae > Polaribacter. Next base: position 10,721 of record JBELFC010000001.1, read on the forward strand.
AGCAAATATTACTTCACTACAAAAGTTAAAAACTGTAAATGAAGATGCTTTATTTAAAATAAGAAATATTAGAAAAAGTTCTTACTGGGGGAACTCATGGAGTAAATGGTTAAAACCAAATACCCCTAAATTAAAAATTCCTTTTTATGTAAATTCAACTAAAAAAGTTACTATAAATATATTTAATGAAGATACTTTGATTAATGAAATTGAAGTAGATGCTGAAAAAGGGTTTAACGAAGTTTCATTCGATGTTTCTTTTTCTAAGAAAGGAAAGAAGGCTTATTTAAAAAAGCAAGAAGATGCAGTTCTTAAAAAAGCAAAAAATGGTGTTTATTATTTACCAAAAGGAAAATATAAAGCTGTAATGAATAGTTCCAAACAAAAATTTGAAATAAAATAATAGTAAAAAGACCTTTCTTTAATTAGAAAGGTTTTTTTTTAACTTATTTTTAAAGAGGTCATACTTATTTTAGGAGTTTGTAAAGAGTCGTTAAATAACTCAATATTTTCTCCTTTTTCTTTTAAACCCAATGCATAAATTAATGGATAATAATGATCAGGAGTAGGAATTGCTAGTTGAACCTCTTTTCCTAATTTTTGATAATCTAGTAAAGGATTGAAATCTTCATTTAAAATTAAGTTGTTTAATTTTTCTCTAGCCACGTTTCCCCAATCATGTTTAGAGGTGTTACTATCTAATCGTTTTAAGTTATGTACAATATTACCACTACCAATAATTAAAACTCCTTTAGAACGAAGTTTTGTTAGCTTTTTAGCTAATTCAAAATGATACAGAGCAGGTTTGTAATAATCAATACTTAATTGTAGTACAGGAATATCTGCTTTTGGATATAAGTGTTTTAATACTGACCAAGCACCATGATCTAATCCCCAATCATAATCTAACTCTAGATTAGTGTTCGGTAAAAGTATTTTTTGTGTTTCTTTAGCTAAAGAGGAATTCCCTTTTGAAGGGTATTTTACATCATATAAATCTTGAGGGAAACCACCAAAATCATGAATTGTTTTTGGATTTTCCATAGCAGTAATTTTTGTTCCTTTAGTTAACCAGTGAGCAGAAACACAAATTATAGTTGTAGGCTTAGGTAATGTTTTTGCAACTTTTTTAAAACCTAAGGTATATTCATTTTCTTCAATAGCATTCATTGGTGTCCCATGACCAAGAAAAAGCACTGGCATTTTAGGTGTGTTTGGTAGCACATCCATTATTTTTTCTAAATCTGTTATTGGCTTCATTGCCATTGACACCGATGATAACCCTGCTAATTGTAAAAACTTTTTTCTATTCAAAATTCTCTAATAAATTCAATTCTTTTGATAAAAATACAGCTATTTTTAATATACCTTTGTTCTTATGGGAATAATACGTGTAAACAACATTCGTTTGTATACAAACCACGGATGTTTAGATGAAGAAGCTAAAATTGGTTCGGAATATAAAGTTAATATAGAAGTAAAGGCTGATTTACAAAAATCAGCACAAACAGATGAGCTTACCGATACTGTTGATTATGTACACTTAAACAATATTGTAAAAGAAGAAATGGCAATACGATCAAAGCTATTAGAACATGTAGCAAAACGTATTTTAGATAGAGTTTTTCATGAAATACCAATGGTAGATGAAGCTGAGGTAAGTGTTGCTAAAATTAACCCTCCAATAGGCGGAAATGTTGAAGAAGTTGTTATTGTTTTAAAAGATGTTCGTAAAAGTTAAAAAACATTTGGATTAAACAATAAAAAATGTAAATTTGCAGTCCTAATTAATTAGGTGTCGTGGCCGAGTGGCTAGGCAGTGGTCTGCAACACCATCTACAGCGGTTCGAATCCGCTCGACACCTCAAAACCCTGTGAATCTTTTGATTTTCAGGGTTTTTAATTTTTAGAGAAATATTAGTTTTTAGAAATTAAAATACAAATTGAGTAATTTTTAGGACTATTTATAAAAAGAGCCTGTAAATATATTTACAGGCTCTTTTTTTGTTTTGTATACATGTGTCTAATTACGATAAAAAACAACTTATTTTATCAAGTGAAGAACCATAATCAAAACTAAAATCAATATGGATTAAATCGCCAGCTTTAACATCTAGTGTGTTAGTTGTTTTTAATACTGTTGGAGGCATTAAACTATCAGTACCTGTAAAATTAGCTCCTTCACTAACTTCTACATACGATTCTAAATACAAGGCATTCACTTTTCCTGTAAATAAAACAGGAACAGAAAAACTAAGTTTTACACCTTGTTTTTTCTCTTTTAACAATTCAATTTCGTTTACTAAAAATTGTTGTGATAAAAACATTGGTTGATGCCTGGTAAACATTACAGGATAATGATGAATGTTCTCATCAATTTCTGCTTCACATAAACGTGCAAAATTTACAATTCTGTTAGGAAACAACTTTCCTTCAGGTTTTAAGTAATTACGCATGTGCTGAAATATTTGTACTTGAAATTCATTAGCACAGTAAATACTCATCAATTCACCAATAACATGATCTACTTTTTCTGGTAGTTCAACAGTTAAGGCATCTGCAAAAATAACTTCTACTTTAGCGGCCCATGGATGTTTGGCAACTTCTTCTTTTATAAATGGAATTAAATCAGGATTGTTTTCTATTAAATAGGCTTTTTTTACATGAGGCATGTATAATTTTGTTAAAGGCATTGTTCCTACTCCTATTTCACAAACTACAGCATCTTTAAAATTATTATTTAATTCAAAAGCCTTTTTAAAAGCATTCACTCTTTGCTCATCAGTTTCCATTATTTTATAATATACCTCAGGAAAACCATAATGAGCTTCATTAAAAGTTTGAGCATCTAAAAGTCCGTATTTTAAACTTTCGTAATTATCAATAACTTTTTCAAATAATTCTTTATTCATTTTTTAATAATTCTTTTCTAGTAAAATTAAAATCTATTTTGTCTCCTGAGTATTTACATCTTTTAACAACCCTAAAGCAAAATAAACTACCAATATACCACCAATAACAATACAAATCCACATAAAAATAGTAGTTTGCCAAAAGCTTTTGGCTTTACTAGGTTTTGTGGTTTTTTTAATTCTTGAAAAATCTGATACAGCTATTTCTCTAATTACTTTAGTGTTTTCAGAAATAAAGTTTCCTAAATCGTATTTAGGTTTAGTTAGAGTGGTATCTATTATTAGAGTGTAAATTCCATCCTTTTTTAAATTAGAAATAAGGTACTTTGGCTTTTGTAATAATTGAATATGCTCGATGTCTAACGGTGGATTATCTTCATTTTCAATTTCAATAAAGAACTCTTTTTCATTTAAATTTGTAATAGTAAATGTGTTTTCGTTTTTGGCATTTAACTCAAAAGTAGAAAGTATTTTGGTATATATTTCTTCTCTTTTTTTTACTTTATGTATTCTTTGTACAAATACTTTTGCCTTTCTCAGAAAATATTCAGTGTTAATTTTAAAAGAAATAGTATTTATTTTATGAGATTCTTCTGCTGAAAATTTAATACGAGTTACTTTTTTTTCTTTTAATAAAACTGTTTCTTTTTTATAGTTTTCTAGTTTAGTTGAAGAGGTTTTAAAAAACTTATTTTTATAAACTCCTGCACCAATAACATTTATAGGTAATGAGTTTTTATCACTAAAAACAACTTTTAAAAAGGTATAGTTATTTAAAGGGAATTGAATAGTTTTTTTTACCGAAGTGTTGTTTGATGAGTTTATATTTGATAAGATTTTATTTGAAACTAAACCATACCATTTTTTAGAATCATTACTTCCTAAAACACTATATGTTTTAGTGATTTTAGTATTTACGATCTCTAATACTAATTCTTCAAAAGGTGTGTTGGTATTGTTTTCTATCTCAATGCTAGTAATAGAATCCTTAACAACCCTGTTTGAGGTGATTTTGATAGGATTAAAAATAGTAAAATTTTTATTTGATGGCGAAACAATAATATAAGGAACTTCATTATTACTGATATCTTTAATTCTTAGAGAAGAAAAATTCTCATTGCTTGCCGATCGTATTTCCGTGTTGAGGTTTAAGGTATGTAAACCATTATAGGTTGGTTTTTGTAACGTTCCTTTATAGTTTTGACTAAAACTATTTATAGCTATTAAACAAGTTATAAAAAAACTATATTTTTTCATCTTCTGAATTTTCATCTACTACTAATTTTTTTATTTTTTGATACACAAAAGAGATAACTAATATTAAAATACCCAAAAGGATAAAAGCAATTATTTTTCCTGTTTCTGAAACGTTTTTAATGTCGTAAATAAACAATTTTAAAATTGTTAGTCCTAATAATGATAATGCAATAATTCTCAAGTTTTTCCATTGTTTTCTAATACCGATAATTAGAAAAATGAAAGAAAACACACCCCAAAGAATAGGATACCCAATTTTTATAATTTGTGTAGCTGTATTGTTTATTTGTTTTTTAGCATAATTAAATTTTCCATACCAATTATTTTCTTTGTCAGGAAATTGATTTGTTATTTCATCACTACTTATACTATTAGATAGATATAAACCATGAACCATTATTTCGTTACTTAATACATATACTATTGCAAAAGTAAATAACCACTGAAGCCATTTGTTCTGTTTAGTATTTATAGTAAATAAAGAAGTTGTTGTTGTTAGTAATTGATATCCAAAATAGATTAAACAAGCCAAAATAATATAATGAAAATAAAATGCATAATTAGAAGTTGTATTTTCAACAAGGTTATTAATAATTTCTGTTTTTGGTAATTTGTAAAAGCTTACGATATATAAAATAATAGAAATAGTAGTTACTATTAAAGCTCCTTTTGAAATGTTTTTCTTTTTAAATAAAGAAGCTATATAAAGGATAAGAGAAACAAATACAAAATGATACATCACTGGAAATGACAAGGCAGATGCTTGATTACTTATAAATTGATGCGATTGATAATTTATTTCTAAAAGACCAGTGAAATAGGTTATAATGACGGTTGCTATTACTAGCACATTTTTATAAAACTCAATAGAGAAAGTAAAAAAGCTTGTTACAACCTCTTTTTCTTTTTTCAATAACCAATATGTTATGAATAAAGAAATACAAACGATAAAACCAGCAATAAATAAAGGGTTAAAGATTACAGTGAAATTTTCATTAGAATAATACCTTTCCCAGTCTATTAGTAAACTAATAATGGTTAAAATTTGTACAATGATTGCGCCAAATTTAAAATAACTAATCTTTGATTTTTGGGATAACCAAAATAATAATACAGATTCCAGTGCCCAAAATAAAGTAATTTGGTTTCCTTCGAATTGAATAGGAATCGTTAATGTTACAAATGTAAGAGCTAAACCTATTAATAAATATATCGCATTTTTATCTAATCCGAACTTTTTGAATAAAATGAAAGCATATACCAAGTTGTAAATAGCTAACAATAAGGTGAAAATCCCTGTGAAATTGGAGTCGATATCTTTTAAAATAACCATCCCAATTCCGAAAAAAATGAACGTATTTGCAACAAATATAAAATACTCAATAGTTGAAAAAACTCCTTTATTTTTAAGGTTGTTTAAAACTATGGTAATGCTAAATATAAAATAATAAAGAGTCGCAAAAATTAAAGCTCCTTTATGTGAAAAAGAAGGGTCATTTATTTTTGAACCTAACCATCCAGTATATAATAATGTGGTGAAAATAAAAGCTAGAATGGTAACTATTCTCCATTTTTTAAAATAGGAAACACCTAAAACACCTATGTTCAAAATAGCGATGTAAGTGAATAACACAACATAGTTTCCTTCTCCAGTACTAACCATAAAAGGTGTTGCAAAACCACCAATTAATGATAAAACAGCTAGCTCTTGACGATCATATGAAACAGAAACAAGTGTGCTGAAAGCTGTTATAATTGCCATAATACTAAAAGCAATTGTTTGACTAAATAATTGATATTCGTGAAAGGCAATATAGATCGTAAAATAAAAAATACTAATAGCACCCGCCACTAAAACAGAACTAAAAGCCACGTAATTTTTCTTTAACTTATGAGCTATTGCCATAACAAGTGAACCACATAAAATACCAATACCAACTCTAGCAGGTTCATTTATCCAATCTTTATCTATAGCATATTTTACAAAGAAGCTAATACCTAACACTAAAATTAGAATACCAATTTTATTAATTAAGTTTTCTCCAATGAACTTTTCTAAATCTGGGTTTTTCTCTTTAAATGCTTCAAACCAAGATTTTTTAGGTTCAGTTTTTGTTTTTTCTGAAACTACTTTTGATATTGATTCAATAACCTCCTTCTTTGTTGGTTTTAGTTTTAAAACTGAAGAAGATTTATCAGGAATTGTTTCAGCAACTGTAGTTTTTTTAGAAATGTCATCTATAGGTTTGTTAACTATAGGTTTTTCAATAATAGAATCTGGTTTTTTTATAACTGGACCCTTTTCGATACTATTAGCTTTTTGTTCTTGCGAAGTTATTTTTTGTTGTAAGTGCCTTATTCTTTTATTAAGGTTCACAATTGTATCTTCTAATTTTTCAAACTTTGTATTGATATTTTTATTAATAAAATACAAGCAAAGAAGTATAACTAATAAGCCTCCAATCATAAAACATTTTTTTATATTAAGTCAAATGTAGGGTTTTATTATTATAGTAATTGTATGATATTATTTAAACAACATGTTTATTGGTAATTAAAAAATGTTATAAATCAATATTTAAAAGCTTTTTAATCTCTAGTTTTCCTTGAGTTGTTAAAATAAGTTCTCTAGTGTTTTTGTTTTTTCTAAACCAATCTTTCTCTAACATTTTTATTAATAAAGCATCTCCTAAAGCACCAGCTAAGTGATGTTTACGCTCACTCCAATCTAAACATTGATGCGCAAAAGATCTTTTGGTGTTTTTAATTGTTTCTATTTGGATACCAAGTTTTAAAAACCAGTTTTCTCCATAGCTAGTTATAAGGTATTTTTTTTCTGAAGGTTTAATTATTTTTTGTTCAAGTAAAGCATTGGTAATTTTAACACCTACTTCACCAGCTAAATGTTTGTAACAGGTTCTAGCATATGTAAATGCTGTTACTGGTGGTCTTGTTACTTTTTTATAGTTTTTGTTTAATGATAATAGGCTAGCCATTGATTCTATAACTTGAGCAACTTCAGGTGTGCTAAACTTATAATAACGATGTCTGCCTTGTTTTTCTACAATTAAGATATTATTGAGAAGTAATTTTGATAAATGATTACTAGCAGATTGTAAAGAAATATCTGCACAGTTAGCCAATTCAGTTGCTGTGTATGCTCTACCGTCTAATAAATTCCATAGCATTTTAGCTCTTGCTTTATCACCTAATAAAGAGGCAATTTCACTAAAATCATTTTCTAAATATTCCATAATTTATCAATCCCAAATTTGTGGGCGTTTGATTCCTAAAGTTCTTAAATAGCTTAATAGTTGTCCTGTATGAACAGCCTCATGATATACCATCCTATTTAAGTAGTCTCCTAGTTTTTTATGTTGGTTTACTTCTGTTCTATCTATAGTAATGTTTTCTAAATCTAATTCATTTAAATTTTCGATCATATTTAAAAAATCATTTCTGTAATTCTCAGCAAAATCTAATTCATGAGTTACATTGATATACTCTATGTTTTTCCAAGGAGAAATATAAGAGCCTAAATTACCTCTATTTTTTATAATTGTATGAAATAAATGCTCAGCTTCTAATACATGACGAACCATTTCTATACAAGTAAATGCTTTTTGATCTGGTTTCCAATTTAAATATTCTAATGGAATTCCATTCCATAAGTTAATACTGCGTCTTCTGGTTTCTATAAAATTTAATAGAACAATTTTTTTTGAATTCATGGTTTTAAGTTTTTCACAAAAGTATTTTTAAAACTCAAAACATACTTCATTTTAAAATGAAGTATGTAACTTTTAAGTACAAAAAAAACCCTTTCAAGTTCTTGAAAGGGTTTTTTATTTCATAATAAGATTAAACCTTACTTAGCATTATTATTTTTAGTTTTTTTATAAAAAAACTTATAATGTAAGTATTGGTAGGCATCTCTAGGTAATATTTTAATCCACTTTTTGTATTTTAAAAACCATTTAAAACGAATAGAGTTTAGACCTTTAGTTAAATAACCAGCAATAAAAGGATGTACATTTAAAGTAATGTCAGTATAATTTTTTTCGCTGTTAATTAAACGTTCTAATTCTGCTTCAATTTTATCTAATAAAACTATTGGAGCTTCAACTTCTCCATTTTTATTAGGATTTGGTTCTCTTGTTTTTATGTGTAATTCAGGTCTTACACGTTGTCTTGTAATTTGTACTAATCCAAATTTACTTGGAGGTAATATTTTATGCTTTGTACGATCTAAAGCCATCGCTTCTTTTAAATGCTGAAATAGCTTTTGTCTGTTTTCAGCACTTTTCATATCAATAAAGTCAACCACAATTATACCACCCATATCTCTTAACTGTAATTGTCTAGCGATTTCAGTGGCAGCTATTAAATTGACTTCTAAAGCGGTTTCTTCTTGACTTAATGCTTTGTTTGAACGATTTCCACTATTTACATCAATAACATGTAAAGCTTCTGTGTGTTCAATAACTAAATAAGCACCTTTGCTCATCGAAACTGTTTTTCCAAACGATGTTTTAATTTGTCTTTCAATACCGTATTTCTCAAAAATAGGCATCTGTGATTTGTGTAGTTTCACAATTTTTTCTTTTTCAGGATAAATTTCCTGTAGGTATTCTTTAATTTCAACCTTTAAGGCTTCATCGTTGGTTACTATATTTGTAAAAGAATCATTCATTACATCTCTTAAAATAGAAGATGCTCTGTTTAACTCACTTAATATTTTAGTTGGAGTATTTGTGTTTGCAATATGTTTACAAGTTGTTTTCCAACGTTCAAGAGAGTTTTGTAAATCTTTATCTAGTTCTGCTACTTTTTTACCCTCAGCAACAGTACGTAAAATAAGTCCAAACCCTTTTGGTTTGATACTTTTTGCTAATCTTTTTAAACGTTCTTTTTCTTTGGTATCAGCTATTTTTTGTGAAACTGAAATTCTATTAGAAAAAGGAACTAATACTAAATATCTACCAGCAATAGATAACTCTGAACTAATTCGAGGACCTTTGGTAGAAATGGGTTCTTTTACAATTTGTACTAATAAATTTTGACCTGATTTTAGTACATCATTAATACTTCCGTCTTTATTGATATCATCTTCAGAACGAAAGTTTTTTAAAGTGAATTCTTTATATTTACCTGTGCTTACCTTCTTAATGAATTTATTTAAAGATTGTACTTGTGGCCCTAAATCATGATAATGTAAAAAACCATCTTTAGGATATCCAACGTTTACAAAAGCGGCATTTAAACCAGTCATTACTTTTCCAATTTTTGCTAGAAAAATATCTCCAACTGAAAATTTATTGTCGCTTGTTTCTTTATTTAATTCAATAAGTTTACCATCTCTTAGTAAGGCAAAATCAATATCAGAAGAATTTGAACGAATTATTAATTCTGTTTTCATCTGAATGTAGTTTTTGTGCCAACGTAATATATATACGAAGACGGATTAAAATTTGTAAACAGGTATTTTTTAATACCGTTTTAAGGTGTTTAAACCTTAATGTCAATGAACTTTTGTAAGCTATTTAGCAAACGAAGAAAAAGTAAGCGGTAGCTTACTTTTTCTTATGACGATTTGCTCTTGCTCTTTTCTTTCTTTTGTGTGTAGAGATCTTAGCTCTCTTTCTTTTTTTACCACTTGGCATAATTAATAATGTTTTATAAAAACCAATGATACTTGGTTTTCGGTTAATACTTTTATTTACAAAATTACTTTACAGCTACTTTAGCTTTAACTCCTTCAGTAAAAACTTTTGAAGGTTTAAATGCAGGGATGTTATGAGCTGGTATTTTAATAGTTGTGTTCTTTGAAATGTTTCTACCAGTTTTTTCTGCTCTTTGCTTAATAATAAAGCTTCCAAAACCTCTTAAATAAACATTATCGCCATTCTCTAATGCTTCTTTTACCTCTTCCATGAATGCTTCAACAGTTGCTAATACATCTGCTTTTTCAATTCCACTCTTATCTGAAATTTTAGATACGATATCTGCTTTTGTCATTGTAAATATATTTTGATTTGTTTTCTTTAAAAATTGAGGATGCAAATATATGATAATTAATCTATTCCGAAAAAAATTAAACTTAAAAAAAAACAAACTAAATACAGTAGTTTTGTAGAACTAATTTTATTTGATGGTTTTTCATAAAGAATTAATACACTGGTATTTACAAAATAATAGATCTTTGCCTTGGAGAAAAACAAAGGATCCTTATTTCATTTGGTTAAGCGAAATTATGCTTCAGCAAACAAGAGTTGCGCAAGGATTGCCTTATTTTTTAAGGGTTACAGAGGCTTTTCCAACAGTTTTCGATTTAGCAAAAGCTGAAGAAAATGAGGTGTTAAAACTATGGCAAGGTTTAGGTTATTACTCTAGAGCAAGGAATTTACATTACACTGCAAAGCACATTGCAAATGAATTAAATGGAGTGTTTCCTGATAATTATAAAACTTTGTTAAAGTTGAAAGGAGTGGGCGATTATACCGCTTCAGCTATCGCTTCTATATGTTATAATGAACCTGTTGCTGTTGTTGATGGGAATGTATATAGAGTTTTGTCACGTTATTTTGGAATACAAACACCTATTAATATAACTAAAGGAATTAAAGAGTTTAAAGAATTAGCTCAAAGTTTAATTGACGTTAAAAACCCCGGAAATTACAATCAAGCCATTATGGATTTTGGAGCATTACATTGTAAGCCACAAAATCCCTTATGTGATAGTTGTATGTTTTCAGAAAGTTGTATTGCTTTCAATTCAGATTTGGTAAAAGAATTGCCAAAAAAGGAAAAGAAGCTAAAAGTTAAAAAGAGATTTTTTAATTATTTAGTGGTTGTAACAGATACCAATGAAACAATTTTAGAAGAAAGAAAAGGAAAAGGTATTTGGGAAGGATTATATCAGTTTCCTTTAATTGAAACTGAAAAATATATTGATGTTAATGAATTAATTGATTTAGATGATTTCAAAAATTTATTTTCAAAAGAGACCTCTATTAAGTTATTCAATAAAAAAGAAATAATTCATAAACTATCACATCAACATTTATATACTCAATTTTGGATTGTTAATACTCCTTTTATAAAGGAAGCAACTACAAATTGGAAAGAAATAAAAAAACAACCAGTACCTGTTTTAATAGACAAGTTTTTAAATGAATTTTTAAAGTTAGAAAAGTAATTTTCGTATATTTGATTTTACACAAAACTATAAAGCTATGGCTGGAACAGTAAACAAAGCTATTTTAATTGGGCATCTTGGAGATGAAGTAAAAATGCACTATTTTGAAGGAGGAAATGCAATTGGTCGTTTTCCTATAGCTACTAATGAAACGTATACCAACCGTCAAACTGGAGAAAAAATAACAAATACTGAATGGCACAATATAGTGGTACGTAATAAATTGGCTGAAATTTGTGAAAAATATTTAACAAAAGGAGATAAAGTTTATATTGAAGGACGTATTAAAAACCGTCAGTATGAGGTTGATGGCCAAAAAAGGTATACTACTGAGATACAGGTACAAGACATGACTTTCTTGTCTACTAAGAAAGATCCTAATGCTATGGTTTCTCCTCAGCAAAGCCAAACACAACCTCAGGCAAATAATAATGAAAGTATTAAAGTTGCTTCAAGTGAAGACGATGATTTACCATTCTAGTTTAATTAAAATTTAAATTTTGGACCCAGACCCCGAACTGTTTTTAAATATCTATTTAAGTATTAATTGGTTAACAACGCTTAATTTTGTTGTTTTACTAGTTTTACTAATCTGTTCAGCTTTAATATCAGGAACAGAAGTCGCTTTTTTCTCTATTTCACAAACTGAAATTGATAATCTTTCTGAAAAGTCGAAAGGAAAAAGTAGTGTTGTAAAACTACTAGAGAATCCTAAGAAACTGTTAGGAACAATATTAATAACTAATAACTTTATAAATATTTTAATTGTTCTGATTTTTGCTTCACTTGGTGAAGTTCTTTTTAGTGAATTATCTACTGGAGTGAAATTTTTTATTGAAGTAGTATTGGTGACTTTTTTAATTTTATTATTTGGAGAAGTTTTACCTAAAGTATATGCAACAAGAAGATCTATGCAATTTGCTAATTTTATGGCAAAACCGATACAATTGTTAAATACTATTTTAACACCATTAAGTTCTCCGCTTATAAAGTTAACAAGTGTTGTTGAAAATAAACTAGGTAATAAAAACAATAATTTGTCAGTTGAAAGGCTATCTCAGGCGTTAGAATTAACATCAGATAATGCCACTACAAAGGAAGAACAAAAAATTTTAGAAGGGATAGTAACTTTTGGGAATACTGAAACAGTACAAATAATGAAACCAAGAACAGATGTTTGTGCTATTTCTGATGAAACTAGTTATGCAGAAGTACTTAAAATTATTTTAAAAAATGGGTATTCGCGTAATCCTGTTTATCATGAAAATATTGATACAATTGTAGGTGTTTTATATGCAAAAGACTTGCTGAAGCATTTAAATAAAACTACTTACAAATGGCAATCTTTGGTTCGAGAACCTTTTTTTGTTCCTGAAAACAAAAAATTAGATGATTTATTAAGTGAATTTCAAGAGAAGAAAAAACATTTAGCAATTGTTGTTGATGAGTATGGAGGAACTAGTGGTATTGTTACTCTTGAAGATGTAATTGAAGAAATAGTAGGTGATATTAATGATGAATTTGATGATGATGATTTATCATATTCTAAGTTAGATGAAAACAATTATATTTTTGATGGAAAAATAACAATTAGAGATTTTTGTAAAGTTTTAGGAGATGATGACGAAGAAAAATTTGAAGAAGAAAAAGGGGAGAGTGAAACTTTAGCTGGATTTATTTTAGAAGTTTCAGGAAAGTTTCCTAAAAAGGGAGAGAAAATAAACTTTAGTAATTATACGTTTACTATTGAAGCGTTAGATAAAAAACGTATAAAACAAGTTAAAGCAACACGAAATGCGTAAAACAATTTTGCTTTTAGTAGCAATTATAATGATAAGTTGTGGAGAAGAAACTACACCAAAACCTAAAGCATATTTAAGTTTAGAATATCCAGAGTTGGGGTATAATAAGTTGAACATGGGTAAGCCTTATTATTTTGATGTAGCTAAAAGTGCAACAATAAAAGATTTACCTAAAAATTGGTTGAAAATTCAGTATCCAAAACTTAAAGCGTCTGTTGATATAACCTATAGACCAATAGATAATAATTTAAAAGAGTTGTTAGTTGAGGCTGAAAAGTTGGTGCTAGAACATACAGTGAAAGCTGATCATATTTCATGGAGAGATTTTTCTAATAATGAGAATAAAGTATATGGAAAAATGTGTGAGATAGCAGGGAATGCTGCATCGCAAATTCAGTTTCATGTAACTGATAGCACCAAGCATTTTATGAAAGGGTCTTTGTTTTTTTATATAAAACCAAATTATGATTCTATTTTACCAGCCGTAGAACATATTAAAAAAGATATGGTTCGTATGATGGAAAGTCTTCAGTGGGAGAATTAAGAAGAAGTTAAAAAAGAATTTGCTACAAGAATGAGAATGATATTTTATTTGATGTTTAAAACATCAAAAGGTTTAGATATTTTAGATGATAAATATGAAGATGATTTATATAGAGAAACGTTAACTATTTTTTCTTTTTTTAGTATTGTAAGATTTCTTCTTAATTTTCATGAAGAAAACGCTAAATTTTCTTTTTTTTACAATCTGTTTCTTCTTGTTCTAGCTATTTTAATAAGTGTGTTTTTTGGAATTATTTTTAGTCTAATTATCCATAAGTTAGGGAAGTTACTAAAAGGCAAGGCATCTTATATTGAAGTTTGTTCATTATACGCTTATGCATTAATTCCTATAGTTATAGGGGATTCTTTTAAATTTGTTTTAAGAGGAATGTATACTAGTCAAATGTTAGATTTTGATAGTTTTAGATTATTAAATTTTGGGAGTGCTATTATTTTTAATCTATTATCCCTTAAAATTCTGATTTTAGGATTAAAGAAATTTAACCAATATTCTTATTTAAAAAGCGCTATTAATAGTGCCATTTTGGTTTTACCAGTACTTGGGTTTTGGCTTTATTTTGTTTTTAATTAGTGAACGTTTTTCTACTTTGCAGCCACAAATAAAATTGTAAACCAAATAAAATTGCTCCTGCCAATAAGTGAGTTGCTTGTGTTCCTAAAGGGAATTCAGCATAGTACATTAAAATACCTGTAATGGTTTCTAAAAAAATTAGAAAAACAATCCAGTTCACTAAATTATAACCTAAGTTTTTAATTTGGTTTAGATAAAACATTCCTAAGTTAACTAATACAATAGCTATAGTGAAAGATCTATGAAAGTAAAATTTAAAATTAGGTTCCATTAAACTATACTCTTTATTATCGAATCCAAATAATTTTACCTGTTCATCAATAAACTGTCTTACTTGTGTTCCCATAGCAATTTGTATCAATGAAAAAACTACTGAAGCTATTAAAAGTTTATTAAATAACGAGTTGTATTTTGGAGCATCATTTGAATTTACTTTTGCTTGGTTTTTTCCTGAAACTATAAATAAAAGCCATAATAATAAAGCAACAATAATTAATCCGGCAACCATGTGAATAGTAATAACAGTTGGTTTTAAATTTGTGTCAACCACAGTTTTTCCTAGCCAGGCTTCAAATAACATTAAAAAGAAAGCTCCAAAGGCTACTAAAGGAATTGTTTTATTTTCTTTCCAGAATTTACTTGCTCCAACTATTAAAAATAAAAAAACAAAGCCAGACAAAACTGATGCTAATCGATTTATGTATTCTGTCCATGTATGGTATTTATTAAATTTAGCATACGAGTGTTTGGTGTATTTTTCCCAATTATTAGTATTAAATTCATTAGTGGTTTTTATATTGTTTTCGGCAACAAATAGCGTATCATCTTTAACAATAATCATCCCTTTATTATAATTGGTATTAGGTTGCCAGGTAATTTGTTCTTCAGAAGTTGGTGGAATGTAATATCCAAAACATTTTGGCCAATCAGGGCATCCCATTCCAGATCCAGTCATACGTACAACAGAACCCGCTAAAAAAATTAAATAAACAGAAATTAATGAAATTTTTACTATAAGAGGAAAATGTTTTTTCATCTAAAAAAGTTTTTACAAAGATACAAAAAAGCATAAAAAAAGCTCTCAATTGAGAGCTTTAGAATTTATGTTTAAAATTGTAATTATAGCTTTTTAGTTAAACTATTTTACTTTTAAAGAGTATTTGATTGTTTCGTAAAAAAACGTTTGTCTCACTTTTTAAATTTTAAAGCTTCAGAACGTCCTTTTTTGAAAATTTTGTTGCTAGCATGTGTTCCTTTGCGCAACTCTTTTTGTTCTTCAAATGGTAATTTGATTATTTCCTGACACTTAGAAGAACATGTATTCTCCATTTTTTCAGCACAATCATCACATTGGATAAATAATAAATGACAACCTTCGTTGGCGCAATTAGTATGTGAATCACAAGGTTTCCCACATTGATGACAGTTTGATATTACATCATCAGTAATTTTTTCTGCTCTTCTATGATCAAAAACAAAATTCTTTCCTAAAAACTTGTTTTCTATACCTTCTGATTTTACTTGACGAGTGTATTCTATGATACCTCCTTCTAATTGAAAAACATTTTTAAACCCTTTGTGTTTATAATATGCAGATGCTTTTTCACAACGAATCCCACCTGTACAATACATTAAAAGGTTTTTATCTTCTTTATGGTCTTTTAAGTCTTCTTCAATAATATCTAAAGAATCTCTAAAAGTATCAACATCAGGTGTTACAGCTCCTTCAAAATGACCAATTTCACTTTCATAATGATTACGCATATCTACACAAACGGTGTTAGGGTTTGCTAACATATCATTAAATTCTTTGGCACTTAAATGAACACCTTTATTAGTAACATCAAATGTATTATCGTTTAATCCGTCAGCAACAATCTTATTACGGACTTTAACTTTTAATTTTAAAAATGATTTATTGTCTTGTTCCACAGCTACGTTTAAACGTATATCTTTTAGAAAAGAAATGGCATCTAATTGATTTTTTAATTCAATCATCCTGTCAGAAGAAACAGAAATTTGAGCATTAATACCTTCGTTGGATACATAGGTTCTTCCTAGTACATCAAGTTCATTCCATTCTAGGAATAATTTATCTCTAAATAATTGTGGATTTTCTATCTTATGATATTGATAGAAAGAAATAGTTAAACGGTCTTTTCCCGCTTCGTCAATTAGTGCAGCGCGTTCTATTGCACTTAACTTGTTGTACAGTTGCATGCTATACTTTTTAGTTAAACAAAATATATTGTGATTTTTTATAAAATCATGGCAAAGATACTGCTTTTTTGAACTTTGTTGTTTAAAATATAGCTTTTTGATCTTAATTTGATAATAATTAAACGAGGGCATAAAAAAACCTAAATTTAATATACAACTAATAGTTATTTTTTAAACCTTTGTAACTATTATATAAACAGTTATAACACACTATAAAACTAAAAAACAATGAGAGTAGCAGTTGTTGGAGCTACCGGAATGGTAGGTAATGTAATGTTACAAGTATTAGCAGAACGAAACTTTCCAGTAACAGAGTTGATTCCTGTTGCATCTGAACGTTCAGTAGGTAAATTATTACCTTATAAAGGAAAAGAGTATTCAGTAGTAAATTTAGCTACAGCTGTAGAAATGAAGCCAGATGTTGCTTTATTTTCAGCTGGGGGAGAAACCTCTTTAGAGTGGGCTCCAAAATTTGCTGAAGTTGGAACGACGGTTATCGATAATTCATCGGCATGGAGAATGGATCCGACTAAGAAGTTAGTGGTGCCTGAAATTAATGGTGATGTATTAACGAAAGAAGATAAAATTATAGCAAACCCAAACTGTTCTACAATTCAGTTGGTAATGGCATTAGGCCCATTGCATAAAGAGTATAGAATGAAGCGCGTTGTAATTTCAACATATCAATCAGTTTCAGGAACAGGAGTAAAAGCTGTTCAGCAATTAGATAATGAAGAAGCAGGAGTTGAAGGAGAAATGGCTTATCCACACCCAATAGGAAGAAACGCTTTACCTCATTGTGATATTTTTTTAGAAAACGGATATACTAAAGAAGAGATGAAGTTGGTAAAGGAACCAAAAAAGATTTTACGTGATGATTCTTTTTCTATTACTGCTACAGCAGTTAGAATCCCTACAGCTGGGGGGCATTCAGAATCTGTAAATATTCAATTTGAAAATGATTTTGATTTGACTAAAGTACGTGAGATTTTGGCAGGAACTGAAGGAGTTATAGTTCAAGATAATGTAAAAGAAAATGTGTACCCAATGCCTATTAATGCTCATAATAAAGATGAAGTTTTTGTAGGTAGAATTAGAAGAGATGAATCTCAATCAAATACATTAAATATGTGGATTGTTTCTGATAATTTACGTAAGGGAGCTGCTACTAATACAATTCAAATAGCTGAGTATTTAGTTAAAAACAGCATATTAAAAAATAAAGTTTTAGCGTAAATTTTTATTTTTAACGAAAATGAAAACCCTAAGCACTAGCTTAGGGTTTTTTATTTGATGTATTTTT
>JBELFC010000001.1:28647-40891 GCA_042093175.1 Tenacibaculum sp.
TTTTTATTTGATGTATTTTTGTTTTATGGATAAAAAAGAAATTATAAATAGTACAATAACTTTTGTAAAAGAAACGCTTAAAGGGGCAGAAGGAGGACATGATTTTTTTCATGTTGAAAGGGTTTATAAAAATGCTTTACTAATTGCTGAAAAAGAAGATGTAGATGAATTTGTAGTAGCTTTAGGTGCTTTATTACATGATATAGCTGATAGTAAATTTTATGATGGAGATGAAACAGTAGGCCCGAAAAAAGCACGTCTATTTTTAGAAGCTAAAAAAGTTGATGATGATGTTATAGTGCATGTAGAAAATATAATTACCAATATTTCATATAAAGGAGGTAATTTTAAGCAACAATTTAAATCTGCTGAACTTGACGTTATTCAAGATGCTGATCGGTTAGATGCAATTGGTGCTATTGGAATTGCTCGTTGTTTTAATTATGGAGGTTTTAAGAACAGAGAGATTTATAATCCTACTATACTTCCTAATTTATCTATGACTAAAGAAGAGTATAAGAAATCTAAAGCGCCTACAATTAATCATTTTTACGAAAAGCTATTATTGTTAAAAGATAAGATGAATACTAATACAGGAAAAAAAATAGCTCAAGAAAGGCATGATTTTATGGAGTTGTTTTTAAAACAGTTTTTTATTGAATGGGCATAACTATTATTTATATTCAATGTAAATAATATGTTAACAAAAAATAAATTTTATGTTAATTGTGTGTTTTAAAAAAATAGTGTATGTTTGAAACATCGATCCCCGATAAAATTTTTTTCCCTTAAGTTAAGAAACAGCATTTAGATTTTTTTCAGATGCTGTTTTTTTTATGGAATAAAAGTTTACTAACCATAAACGTATCATTTATTAAAAGTAAATTTCTAATACTACATATTTTATAGCAGCGATTATTGCAGCGACAATAAAAACGTACAGCTGATTTTTATTATGTATTTGATTTTTGATCATTATTGGAAAATGTTTTGCAAAACGATTAAAACAAAACTTACAGTTACTAATATTATTTTTGTTATTACTACTATCATAATTTTTTTATTTATTGAATAATTCCTTTTTTTATAATTACAGTTTTTGAATTTTTACCATTTATAAAATCGAACTCTAATAAATCAACTTGATTAAAGTCGTCAATTTTATTATGTAATATTTGTTGAATTCTTTTAACCTCTTTTTCTAAAGATGAAAACTCACAATCAATGAATTCGTATTCTCCTTTTTCAGTACTTAAACCATTTTTTCCATATTGTATACCTGTAGCATATAGAACTTGATTAATTTCTTTACAATTACAATTTTCTCTTAATACTTTAAGTATGCTTTTAGATTTATCTATTGAATGTAATGAAGAACTAACAGTATAACCAAATAACCCTCCTAATATTAAAAATAGAAAAAGTATAAATATTGTTTTTGGTGTTTTTTTCATTATTATTAGAATTAGTCCTGTGTTTGATTTCTTGTACAAAGATTTAACTTAAAAAATGATATTACAAGTGAATGAAGCCTGTTTTTAGAAAAATAGGGTGTTAAATACAATGTTAACTTACTGTATGTTAGGTATTTGTGAGTTTTGTACTGAAATACTGTTGAAAAGATAGCTAAGCCCTAATTTTATAAATTTAGGGTATAAGTGTATGCCTTTTGCTGTTAGTAGAGAGGTTTTTATGAAATAGAATTCAGTTTTTTAATATAAACCGAAGGAAGTAATCCTGTTCTTCTTTTGAAATATTTAGTAAAAGAATCTGTACTTTTATATCCAATTTCTTCTGAGATAGATTGAATAGAATAAGCTCTAAATTGTTTGTTTTCTTTTAGTTTTAATACGGCATGATTAATTCTTAAATCATTAATGTATGTATTGAAATTTTTTTGATAATGTGCGTTTATTACTTTAGATAAATATGAAGTATTAGTTTTTATTTTTTTAGCTACATTATATGAATTACAATCCTGTTTCAAAAAATAATTGTGTTCTTCTAGTTTTTTTAAGCCAGATAAAATTTCTTGAAAAGTTTCTGGGTTTATATCAAGAGTACTTTTTTCTTCTATTGTTTTATCTTTTGTGTCAATAATTTTTTGCTGCTCTTCTAACTGTTGTATTTTATTTATTAACACATTAAAAGATGCTGAATCTTTTTTGTTTTTTTTAGAAGTTTTAAATAAAAATAGGAGTAATAATGCAATTATTAATGCACCGCCTATTACTAAATAAGAGATGTTTTTTTGTTGAACTTTTTTTTCAGAAGCTAAATTTTCTATTTCTTTATTGTGGAAAGAGGTAAGGATCTCCCTTTTTTCTTTGTCTAAAATAGATTGATTTAACACGTACTTTTCGTAGTAGTTGTTTGATTTTTCTATATTTCCAGAAAGCTTATATATTTTGGCTAAGGCTTTGTAATCTTCAACCAAATTAAACTCTTTAGTTTTGGTTTTCATTATATCAATACCTTTATGCATAACAGCAATAGCTGAATCGTATTGAGAAACCTTAGTGTATGCTTCAGCTAAATCTTTGTAGTAGTAGGTAATTCCTGAATTGATATCATACTTATCAGATATTTTCTTCAGTTTTAAAAACTGAGCAAGAGCTTCATCGTGCTTTTTTTCTTCTAAAAGTATACGGCCAATTTGCGATTGAAAGTTAATACGTACTAAGCCATTAATTGTATCTAAGCCTTTTTCAATACCTTTTTTTATAGAAAGCTTTGCTGAATCTAGTTGGTTTAGTTTTAGATAAGCATTACTAATAGATATTAAGGTTAAAGAAGAATTAAACCGTTTATTAGCAATATCTATTTTAGTTGTTTCGTTAAGAAATTTGTATCCTCTTTTATATTCTTTTAAAGCATCTTTATAGTTGTTAGCTTTAAATTTTACTCCTCCAATAAGAATTGGTATGACGGCTTTGTAAAATTCTAAATTTTCTTTTTCTGCAATACTTTCGCTTTTATAAAAGTAATCTAAAGCTAATGTAGTGTTTCCTATTGCAGAATAATTATTTCCTAGTTGAGCTAAAACCTCTATTGGAGCTATTTTAGCTTTATTAAGTAGGTCTTTCTCTTTAAAGTTTAAGTTGTTGTTATTTAAAAGATCAAGTTCTTTTTTAAAGAAAACAATTGAAGAATGGTTTTCACTTATAAATTGACTTCTCCTTCCAATAGTGTGTAAAAGTTGAATTATTCTAAAAGTATCTTTATTTTTTTCTGCTAAAAACAGCATTTTTTTCATAAAAGAAATACTCTTCCTTATTTCAGTACTATTTTGCAAAGAATCTGAAAGTTGTATAAGTTCTTTTTTATAAATGCTATCTTTAAATTCCTGTGCAGAAATAGTAACTGCACAGAAAAATAAAAAATATAATATTGTTACTTTTAGGTACTTCATAAATTAAGCTCCTGGGAAATTAGGCTTTCTCTTTTCTAAAAAAGCAGTTGTTCCTTCTTTAAAATCATCAGTACCAAAACAATTTCCAAATTCAGATATTTCTGATTTAAATCCATTAACTCCATCTTTAAAATTGTCATTAACAGCTTTGATAGCTGCACTAATGGCTACTGATGAGTTTCTCATAATTTTACTAGCTAATTTTTCAGCTAGAGGAAGTAATTCTTCTGGGGTTGTTATGTGGTTTACAAGGCCACAATCTTTAGCTTCATTAGCATTAATCATTCCTGCAGTCATAATTAACTCCATAGCTTTACCTTTTCCAACTAACTGTGGTAAACGCTGTGTACCTCCATACCCTGGAATTACGCCTAAAGAAACTTCAGGAAGTCCCATTTTAGCATTGTCAGAAGCAATTCTGAAATGGCATGACATAGCTAATTCTAATCCACCACCTAGAGCAAAACCATTTACAGCAGCTATAACTGGAGTCGATAAATTTTCAACAAAATCAAATAACATTTCTTGTCCTTTTTTTGCTAAACGGCCTCCTTCTTCAATTGAAAAATGAGCAAACTCAGAAATATCAGCACCAGCAACAAAAGCTTTTTCTCCACTACCAGTAATTATGATAACTTTAGTAGATGAATCGTCTTCTAATGTTTCAAAAGCATCATGAAGTTCTTCAATTGTCTTTTTGTTTAAAGCATTTAATTTTTTAGGACGATTAATAGTTATAGTTGCTAGTCCGTTACTTTTTTCAATTAAAATATTTTCAAAATTCATATTATAGTAAGTTATATTATATAAAGTTCCTTTATTAGTTATCCATTAAGTTTTTGGTAAAATAACTGTAAAAACAGTACCTATACCTTCAGTTGATGAAAAGCTAATAGAGCCATCGTAAGTTTCAATAATTTTTTTAATCATAGGTAATCCTAGTCCCATTCCACTTGTTTTGGTAGTGAATTTTGGTTCAAAAATAAGATCTTTATTTTTTTCAATAATGCCTTTACCGTTGTCTGAAACAGTGATTTTTACATTGTTGTTTTCTGATGCTACTTTTACTTCAATTTTAGGAGGTGTACCATCCTTTTTCATAGCTTGAGTAGCATTTTTAACTAAATTAGTTACGATACGTATTAATTGTGTTTTATCTAAGTTAGCCATTAAGTTTGATTCTTCGGCGATATAAATAATGTAGTTTTCGGTGAAAATATCTAATGCATGTTTTACAACATCAATAACATCTAATTTTTCTCGACGTTGTGTAGGCATTTTTGCAAAGTCAGAAAAAGCAGAAGCAATAGAGCTCATAACATCTATTTGTTGAATAAGTGTTTGACTGTATTCTGTAAGTTTTTCCTTTATATCTGGAGCCTCAGGATTGAATTTTCTTTCAAAACTTTGAACAGATAAGCGCATTGGAGTTAATGGGTTTTTAATTTCATGAGCAACCTGTTTTGCCATTTCTTTCCAGGCTTGTTCACGTTCACTTTGCGCTAGCTTTACTGCACTTTCTTCTAATTGATCAATCATATTGTTGTATGATTCAACAAGTGAATTTATTTCAGAACTAGCAGCTTCTAAAGTGATTTTTTCGTTACGTTTATTTAAACGAGTTTCTTTAATTTTTTGTGATATAGTTTGAATAGATCTAGTAATATAACTTGAAAGAAAATAAGCTAATATTATGGCTAAAATAAACATGAATAAATACACGAATAAAAGCCTTGACATAAACTCACGTAATTCCTTTTTTTGATCTTCGTTGTCTTGTGCAATTTGTAATTGAAGAATACCAATTCGTTTATATCTTGAATCGTTTATATAAGTATAAGATGATTGATAAGTTACTTCTTTTTCTTTTATTCCAGGAGGTACAACCCTGTGCTCAGAATTTAAAGCAAGTTGCATTAATATCTCTTTTGAAAGGGCTATCTCTTTTGCTTTGTCAAAACTATATGGAATGGAAGACTTTAATAGTTTTCCACTCATATCATACATTGAAATAGTAAGTTTGTGTATTGTTGCTATTTCATAAATTTTATTTTGAAAAATCTTTGAAAGATTATTTGTAGTAACTGCGTATGTGGTTGTATTTAGTTCTATTTCAATGTTTTGCTTGGTTGCTTCTTCTTTTCTTCCAAAACGTTGAGTGTTGTATTCTTTTGTTTGTTCATCATATTGAAAAATAGTAACAGAAACAATTAATATTGATGCCAATAATATTAATAATATCATTGATAAAAATATTCGAATACGTAGTGATATGTTATTTAGAATTATCAATTTTTAAGAGCTATTTTTTTAGATTTCATATGTAAAATGTCATCAGAATCACCGTCATTATCCCAATCGTAAATAACTATCCCATCAAAACCTTCTGATGTTTGTGTAATATGATACCAAGCTTTCACTTGTTTTCCTAAATAAGGATATTCAACATATAAGCTATCATTTTTAGTTTTCCATACACCGTTTGTTTCACCAGTTTTTTTACCATTAGCTAGCTTAAACCATGCAGTAAAGGTTCCGTCTTTTTTATAATTAGATTGTGCTTTACCAGAATTAGGTTTACTAAAATCATCTTCAAATACACTAGTGCTATCTGTTTTATTAACAGTTGGCATTTTAATTTTGATATATGAAGTTTCCCAATTACCAATCATATAGGTTGATAAAGAATTTTTTTTCTCTTGGCACGCTAAAACTAATAGCGTTATCATGATAATAGGAATGGCTAATTTAATTTTTTTCATTACGCTTTAATTTTTTCTTCTTTAGTATGTAAAAGACGCGTTAGTTTAATGGATAAATCTAATAAAATTATTTTAGCATTTCCATTACGCTCAATATGATATTGAGCATCGCTTACTTCTTTTTCTATGGTTAAGATATTTCCACTATGAATGAAAGGTGAAAATTTAGACAAATCAAAACTAGGAGAGGTAGTTTCTAAGAAAACTAAATCAGGAGTGCCATAGTTTAATAATAGCGCTTGTCTAAAAAACTGTAAGCAGTATTGTAAAAATTGTTTCTGTGTTTCTCTACCAGACCCTGCAATTGCTTCTGACCAACCAATTAAATCTTGTATTACTGCTGCATTTCCTTTAGCTCTAAAAGCACTACGAATCCAAGTAATAAACCATTCTTCGAAGATGGTGTCGTTTGAGTTATTGTGTAATAAATGAACGGCCTTGTTATAGTTTCCTTCAGATTGATGTGCTAATTTTAAAGCCTCATTCTCTTGAATCCCTTCTCTTTGAATTAAACTTTTTACAAGGTCAGCATTCCCTAAAACAGGAAAATGTAAAGCTTGACATCTTGATTTTATAGTGTTAATTATTTGGCCTTCATCTTCTGTTACTAATAGAAAAATAGTTTTATTTGGAGGTTCTTCAATTAACTTTAGTAACTTATTTGATGCAGCAATATTCATTTTTTCTGCCATCCAAATTATCATTACTTTAAAACCTCCTTCATATGATTTTAATTGTAATTTTTTTACAACATCTTCAGCCTCATCAACACCAATTTGACCTTGCTTATTCTCTACACCAATATGTTGTAGCCAATTAAATAAACTTCCATAAGGTTGTTCTTTAATAAAAGACCTCCATTCTTCTAAGAATAAATTACTTACTGGGTGCCTTTTTACAGAGTCAGTTGTAGTTACAGGAAAAGCAAAATGTAAGTCAGGGTGTTGAAGTTTATTACATTTTATTGTACACGCTTCTTTATTTTCAGAAAAACTACATAGTAAATGTTGCGCATAAGCGATAGCCATTGGCAAGGTGCCACAGCCTTCTTTACCTATAAATAATTGAGCATGTGGTATTCTTCCATTTTCAGCAGATTTTTTTAAATGATTTTTTATGTGCTCTTGTCCTATAATTTCCTCGAAAGTCATATTACAAATATACTATTTCACCAAGAGTGAACAATAAGTATTTTGTAAATAGAATTTATACTACCAATAAGTAGTTTAGAATCGTTCTATTTAGTATATTTGCAAGCTAACACAAACTTTTTTTGAGCACAATAGCATCGTTAAAAATCGGGGAGAAAGGAATTATATCTGAAAGCTGCCTAGATAGAATACCTTTGAAATTATTAGAAATGGGATGTTTACCTGGAACAGAGGTTGAACTATTACAAATTGCCCCGTTAAAAGACCCTATGTATATATGTGTTAATGGTAGCCATTTAGCGATACGTAAAGAAACCGCTTGTCAAATAGTAGTAACTAAAATTTAAGGATGAGCAATAAGATTAAAGTATCATTAATTGGAAATCCAAATACAGGAAAAACATCTTTGTTTAATCAACTAACCGGGTTAAATCAAAAAGTAGGAAATTATCCTGGAGTAACAGTTGATAAAAAACAAGGAACGTGTAAGTTACCAGAAGATAAAACAGCAGTTATAACTGATTTGCCAGGTACTTATAGTATAAATCCAACTTCAATAGATGAAAGCATTGTACTTAAAACATTAATGAGTACAAATGAAGAAGACATTCCTGATGTAATAGTTGTTGTTGCTGATGTAGAAAATTTAAAAAGAAATTTACTGCTTTTTTCTCAAATTCAAGATTTAGAAATTCCAACTGTATTGGCAATAAATATGGCCGATCAAATGGAAAAGAAAGGGATTTCAATTGATATTGAAGCTTTAGAAAAAGAATTACAAACAAAAGTAGTATTGATTTCTGCTAGAAATAAGAAAGGAATTGATGCACTTAAAAAAGAAATAATTACTTCTAGCACCTCTGTCCATTCTTCAAACTTTATTGAAATTTATTCTAAAATAGACACAGAATATTTTGAAAATTTAAAAAAAATAAGCAATCGTTTTTCAGTGTATGAATTATGGTTAATGCTTACAAAAAATCAAACTTCACTTTTAACGGCTGAAGAAAAAAAGGAATTACTTTTTTTAAAGAATGATATTTCAAAAGAAAAAAAATATCAGCATAAAGAAACTATCTATCGTTACCAACTAATAAATGAAGTTTTAAAAAAAACATACAGCGTAGATAAATCAAAAGCTAAAGATTTAAGAAGTAAATTAGATGCCATTTTTACCCATAAAATCTTTGGGTACATTATTTTCTTTGGACTCCTATTATTAATATTTCAATCGATTTTTGATTGGGCTTCTACTCCAATGGATTTTATTGATGGTTTATTTGCTGATATCACTGATAAGGCAAAAGATATATTTCCGAAAGGAAAACTTACTGATTTGTTAACTGAAGGAATTATTCCAGGAATAGGTGGCGTAGTTATATTTATACCGCAAATTGCTATTTTATTTTTGTTTATAGCTGTTTTAGAAGAAACAGGATACATGAGTAGGGTAGTGTTTTTAATGGATAAAATAATGCGTCGTTTTGGAATGAGTGGAAAGAGTGTTATTCCGTTAATATCTGGAACAGCATGTGCTATACCAGCTATTATGGCTACTCGAACTATATCAAGCTGGAAAGAACGTTTAATAACCATTTTAGTAACTCCTTTTACTACTTGTTCAGCTAGATTACCAGTATACGCTATTTTAATTGCTTTGGTAATTCCTGATACTAAAGTTTTTGGTTTTTTAAGTTTACAAGGGTTAACCTTATTAAGTTTATATTTTTTAGGTTTTGCAGCTGCTATTATAGCAGCATACATACTGCATAAAAGTTTAAAAATAAAAAGTAATACGTTTTTTGTTGTTGAAATGCCTAACTATAAATTACCCTCTTTAAAAAATGTTTTTTTAGATGTTTTGGAGAAAACAAAGGCGTTTGTTTTTGGCGCAGGAAAAATAATCTTAGCTATTTCAATTGTTTTATGGTTTTTAGCATCACACGGTCCATCTTCTTATGAAAATGTTGAGAAAGTGATTACTGAAAAAAATGTTGAGATGAAGCTTTCAGATAAAGAGCTACATCAAAAAATAGCTTCAGCAAAATTAGAGAGTTCTTATATAGGTATTATGGGTAAAACTATTGAGCCAATAGTAAAACCTCTAGGGTATGACTGGAAAATAGGTATTGGTTTAATCGCTTCTTTTGCTGCACGAGAAGTGTTTATTGGTACGTTGGCTACTATTTATAGTGTAGAAAATAATGATGAAGATATTACAACTATTAAGCAAAAAATGGAATCTGAAATAAATCCAGACACAGGTAAAAAAAGGTTTGATTTTGCTACAGGGATGTCTTTACTTTTATTTTATGCGTTTGCTATGCAATGTATGGCTACACTGGCTATTGTTAAACGTGAAACAAAAAGTTGGAAATGGCCTATAATACAATTGGTTGGTATGGGAGTTTTAGCTTATGTAGTAGCATTAATATCATATCAAACTTTAAGCTAATGCAAGAAATTATAACATATAGTATTGTTGTTTTAGCAGTTGTTTTTTTAATTAGAAAATTCTTTGTTAAAACTAAAAAAGATACTAATTGTAACAAAGGGTGTAATTGCGGATAGCTTTTATCTTTTTTTTGAATTTTTCAAGTATTAAATTATAAATCAAGAAACTCAATTCTTGTTTGTTTTCAAAACTAATAATGAGTTTTAATTATTAGCTACAATATTAAAAACATACATTGATACCTGTAAAATGTTGTGAGTTGGGAGTTTTAAAAAAATTATGTAGTTTTCTACATTAAATTTAAAAAATATGGATAGAGTCATATTGTAATTAGTTGTAAGATAAATTACAGGAAATATAACTTTTGGTAAATGGGAGAAAAATAAATTTACAAAATGAGTAGAGGTACAGTCATTTTTAGAATATTATTAATTATTGGTATTATTTACAATGGAAGTAAGTTATATATGATTCAAGAGTCAATAAAGAATAATAGAAAAGTAAAAAAAAGGGTTCTTAAAAAATATTGTCACTCTAATAGAGGTAGTAAATTAATAATAAACCATAAAGGAGAAAATTATACTATCGAAGTGTCAAGTAAAAAATGTAGAGATATAACAATAGGTAGTGTTATCAATCTCTATTATATAAAGAGTTTCAATAGCTATTACGTTCCCTTTCGTAATGATGAATTGATTTTGGTGATATTATTTAGCTTGCTTTTTTTATTTTCGTTTTATAAATTATTTTTTTATTTTTTTCGTAAAAAATTTAACATATGAAATATATTAAGGTTTTAATTTTAGGATTATTTTCTTTCACATTGTTTGCTCAAGATTTACCTACTAATAAGAGAATTTTCGTTCAAAAGTTCATGAAAGACATGAAGCAAATGGAAAGTCTTAATAAGTACGTAAAAAATAGTTCTGATTATACAATAGACTTTTTTAATGTAAGTAAGTATAAAATAGTTTCTATAGTAAAAAACAAAGTGGTTGTAGATATTGATACTGGAAAAGGTAAGTATTGTATTCGAATATATTTGACGCTTATTGAAGACAAAGAATCAAAAATAATCCTCCTTAAAGGGTATAAAAATGAAGATATAGATTTTTTAGACCCATGGTCTAAAATTGAAAGAATATGTCCTTAGAACACTGTCCTATCTCTCGCTAGTTTGTAACTAGTGGTTTATTCGGTAAGCAGTGAGAGTAACAAAATATAAATTGCTGTTTTACTTGTTGTTGCTACTAACTAGAATATTATAAATAATTTAAATGTCATTGCTATTGAGGAACGAAAGAAGCAATCTGTAAATCAATTATCAGATTACTTTATTTCAATAGGTTTTATTAATAATGACGAACTTTTTATAGTTTGTTAAATATACCGAAAGTACAATTGTTGAACTCTTTTTTCTTTGTAACCTACAAAAGAAAAACCTATCAAATTAATGATAGGCTTTTTAATATATATAGTAGAAAACTTACATTTTCATTAACCAAGAACGTACATCAACTTCTTGTTTAATTATAGCTCTAAGCTCTTCAATTTTAACACGTTTTTGTTCCATGGTGTCTCTATGACGTATGGTAACCATATTATCTTCTAAAGTATCATGATCAACAGTAATACAAAAAGGAGTACCAGCAGCATCTTGACGTCGGTAACGACGCCCTACAGCATCTTTTTCATCATAAGCTACATTGAAGTCCCATTTTAAATCTTCAACAATTTTACGAGCCACCTCTGGTAATCCGTCTTTCTTAACTAAAGGTAAAATAGCGGCTTTTGTAGGAGCTAAAACTGCAGGTAATTTTAAAACAGTTCTTGTAGTCCCATTTTCTAATTCTTCTTCTTGTAAAGAATTTGAAAAAACAGCTAAAAACATTCTATCCAATCCAATAGAAGTTTCAACTACATATGGCACGTAGTTTTTGTTTTCTTCAGGATCAAAGTATTGTAATTTTTTACCAGAATGCTCTTCATGTGCTTTTAAATCGAAATCAGTACGTGAGTGAATACCTTCTAACTCTTTAAAACCAAAAGGAAATTTAAATTCAATATCTGCAGCAGCATCAGCATAATGAGCTAGTTTTTCATGATCGTGAAAACGGTAGTTATCTTTGTTGATACCTAAAGATAAATGCCATTTTAAACGGTTTTCTTTCCATTGTTCATACCATTCTTTTTGAGTACCAGGCTTTACAAAAAATTGCATTTCCATTTGCTCAAATTCACGCATTCTAAATATAAACTGACGAGCTACAATTTCATTACGAAAAGCTTTACCAGTTTGTGCTATTCCAAAAGGTATTTTCATACGTCCAGTTTTTTGAACGTTTAAAAAGTTAACAAAAATACCTTGTGCTGTTTCAGGGCGTAAATATAAATTCATGGCACTTTCAGCAGAAGCACCTAATTTGGTTCCAAACATTAAATTAAATTGTTTAACATCTGTCCA
>JBELFC010000002.1:0-22840 GCA_042093175.1 Tenacibaculum sp.
AGATGAAAGTTTTTTTGAGTCGTAATATGAATACCGCTTTCTTACAGTAATATCTGTACATTATAAAACTGTATACTTATATAATTGTTCTTCATTCTTGTAAACTTTATTCAAAACAAGCTTCTTATTTACTATAACTATTAGTTTTTTAAACAAAAGAAGCAGGTTTTTATAAAAACCTGCTTCTTAATTATTACCTTTTAAAGTTTATTCTATACTAATTCAGCCTTACTTGCTGTTACTGTTCTATCAATTTTTCGCATTAAACCCTGCAATACTTTACCTGGTCCAACTTCTACGAACTCACTTCCTCCATCTGCAATCATTGCTTTCACACACTGAGTCCATTTTACAGGTGCAGTTAATTGCAACATTAAATTTTCTTTTATCTCATCAGGGTTTGTTACTGCTTTTGCTACTACATTTTGATAAACAGGACAAATAGGTTCATTAAATTCTGTTTCTGCAATTGCCTTCGCTAATTCTTCTCTTGCTGGCTCCATCATTGGAGAATGAAAACCACCACCAACGGGTAATACTAAAGCTCTTCTAGCTCCTTTCTCTTTTAACAACTCACAAGCTTTATTAATAGCTTCAATCTCACCTGATATTACAAGTTGACCAGGGCAATTATAATTAGCTGCTACAACAATTCCATCTAAACTATCACATACTTCTTCAACTACATTATCCTCTAAACCAAGAACAGCTGCCATCGTTGACTGTTGAACTTCACAAGCTTTTTGCATTGCTAAAGCTCTTTTGGAAACTAATTTTAATCCATCTTCAAAAGACAACACTTTATTTGCTACTAATGCTGATAACTCTCCAAGAGAATGCCCAGCTACCATTTCAGGATTAAAATCATCTCCTAAAACTTTCGCTAAAATTACTGAATGTAAAAAAATAGCTGGCTGTGTTACTTTCGTTTGTTTTAACTCTTCAGCATCTCCCTCAAACATTATATCAGTAATACTAAAACCTAATATATTATTAGCTTTTTCAAATAGATCTTGAGCTATAGGTGACTTTTCATATAAGTCTAATCCCATTCCTGTAAACTGTGCTCCTTGACCAGGAAAAATATATGCTTTCATTTATTATTTTATTTTTTGGGCTACAAACATACAATATTTAATATTATCTCTTTTTTCAATATTACCTAGCCACAATAAAATGAGTATCTAATGTTTTACTATTGAATATTCTTTTTTCATTTTCAATTCACTTAAAACATTTAATGCTTCGTTCATATAAATGTCTTTTTTAAGATTTTTATGCCAAGCTACTCGTTTACCTTTTAAAACAGTGTCTTTTTTAAACAGCTCATATTCGTACTTAGGCGCATCAAATGTTATGTTTGATTTAAATTTAAAAACTTCTTTAAACTGTTTTCCTTGCTCAGATTTTTTATCAGACTCCTTTTTAAATTCATTATAGTTTAATGAATAAATATTTTCATCTTGGTTTTTCTTTAACCATTTTGCATATTCATTAATCTTTTGAAACTTCTCATCATTAAGAACTCTTTGATTACTTTTATACACTACATCAGCAAAATTACTATATGAATTTCTAGTTTTATATTTTGCTTGTTGTACTTTATCCCAAGCTAAAGCTCCTTCTAAATCTCTTTCACCAAATTTCATGTAACTATATCTACTTGGCAAAGAAATATCTGAATACACACCTTCAATTTGGGTTGACCCTCCGTTAATTCTATAAAACTTTTGAATTGTCATTTTCAACGCCCCCAAATCACTAGGGTATTGTTCATAAAAACGATTTATTGGTAAAACATTTTGAACTGTTCCTTTACCATAAGTTTGTTTTCCTCCAATTATAACTCCTCTTTTATAATCTTGCATAGCCGCAGCAAAAATTTCAGATGCCGAAGCAGAAAATTCATTCACCATAACTACTAAAGGCCCTTTCCATTGGATTTTACTATCGGTATCATTTTTCACTAACGGATCCTCTCCTCTGTACTTCACCTGTACTATTGGTCCTTTATCAATAAACAAACCACCAATTTCAATTGCAGTTTTCAATGAACCACCTCCGTTATCTCTTAAATCAACAATTAATCCTTTTACATTTTCTGCTTTTAACCGTTCAATTTCTTTCTCCATATCTTTAGCCGCATCTCTACTGTTGGAATCACTAAAGTCAATATAAAATTTAGGTAAATTTATTATTCCGTACTTTTTTCCGTCCTTTTCTACTATACTTGATTTCACGAAAGTCTCTTCTAGCTCAACTACGTCTCTTATGATAGAGATTACTTGAGTTGATCCATCAAATTTTTTCTTAACTGTTAACCTTACTTCAGTTCCTTTTTTTCCTTTTATAAATTTGATTGCATCATCTAATCTTACTCCTACAATATTAACTGGCTCTGCATCAGCTTGAGCTACCTTTAGTATAATATCTCCTGCTTCTAATTCATTTTGTTTCCAAGCTGGTCCTCCAGAAATCAACTCTACAACATGGGTATACATTCCTTTCTTTTGCAAACGTGCTCCAATTCCTTCTAGTTTACCAGACATATCCTGATCAAAACGAGATTTAATTCTTGGAGACATATAAGTTGTGTGAGGGTCAAATCCGCTAACAATACTATTTAGAAATGTTGAATACCAATCTGAACTTTCTAGTTCATCTATTCTGATATACAATTCATTCATGTTTTTCAATACTTCAGCTCTAGCTTCAACTTCTAATTCCGTAAAAGTTTTCTTTTCAACCTTTTCTCCTTTATCTATTTTATCTTTCTGTATTCTTTCTCCTTCTTCAATTCTACCTATTATTGATAACTTTAATTGTCTTCTCCAATAATCTAACAACTCATTTTCATTTTTAGCGAATGGTATTTTTTCATAATCAACATTAATAGTTTCCTTTTTATTATAATTAAACGACTGCTTCAAAAGTGTTCTATAATTAATTTTTGCAGCATCTAATTTTTCTAAAAACCTTCCGTAAACTAATTTATAAAAATCGATATTAGTATCTCTTAATTGATCATCAATTAAATATTTATACTGAGAAAACTCTTTTAAATCTTCTTGAGTAAAATATCTTTTACTAGGATCTAAACCATCTATAAAAGAATTATAAACATGCTCTGAAAAACTATCATCTAACTTTTTTTGTACATAATGATATCTACTTAATATATTTTTTAAAACATATACTATTACTCTGTCTTTTTCAGGATCTTCCTCTTTTATATTAGTTGATGCATGCGCTGAATTCGCAAATAAAATAATTATTGCAAAAAAATGAATAATGAATTTCGTCCTCATAAATCTTCTGTTTTTAAAATGTGCGTAGTCTCCATTAATTGCTAAACTACTAAAATAATGCCACTTTTACTATTCTTCCTTTTTTTTGTATACCCCTTTAAACACTTCCTTTATTACCTTTCCTTCATCATTGATATAATTCCATATTTGAACTACAGAGTTATCTTTCTTCTTTTTCCAAATAATTTGATTACGATAACTTACTTTTTTACTTTTTATTACATCACTTTGTAAAATCATTTTTTCGTTATCAAATTTACCTTTAAGTATTAATGAAAACCCAGAATTATCAATCCAAACTTGATTCCATGAATTATCTTTATTATTATAATAATTATAACTTGTTCCTCTATTTTTTGAAGTCTTAGACGTCCAATTTTCCTGAATTGTACAAGCATTTGGCATTTTAACAATATTATTAACACCTATTAACTTCCCCTTACCATCATATACATTCCAGTTACCTATCCAAAAATCAAACTGTTTATATTCCTTAGAACTACATGGGTTTTTCAATGTAGTTTGAGCAGTAATTATTGAAAAAAAAGTTGAAATAACAAAAATTGTCACATAAACAACAACACGTATCATACCTTTCTATTTGAGTGTTACAATTTTACGTAATATTTTACCTCTTCTATCTTTACAAAATGTTAAAAAAGTATCCTTTTTTTATCTTACATTTGTTGTTAAACTTAATCTACTATGCAAGAAAGACCCTTAATTTTAGTTACGAATGACGATGGAATTACTGCTCCTGGTATAAGAATGTTAATTGAAATCATGAATAAAATAGGAGATGTTGTAGTGGTAGCTCCTGATAGTCCTCAAAGCGGTATGGGTCATGCAATTACAGTGAATAATGTTTTACATTGCAACCCTATTACTATTGACGACGGACCTCAAATTGAATACAGTTGTTCTGGTACTCCAGCTGACTGTGTTAAAATGGCCAAGAATCAAATTTTAAATAGAACTCCTGATTTATGTGTTTCTGGTATCAATCATGGTTCAAACTCTTCAATCAATGTTATTTATTCTGGAACCATGAGTGCTGCTGTTGAAGCTGGTATTGAAGGAATTCCTGCTATTGGTTTTTCTTTATTAGATTTTGATTGGCATGCAGATTTTAGAGCTGCTAAAAAATTTATAGAAAAAATTACTTTGAATGTTCTTTTAAATGGACTTACTGAAGGAGTTGTTTTAAATGTAAATATTCCTAAGCTTAAAGAAAATGATATTAAAGGCATTCGTATTTGTAGACAAGCAAATGGATACTGGAAAGAAACCTTTGACAAACGAAAAAGTCCTTACGGAAAAGAGTATTACTGGTTAACTGGTGAATTTATTAATAAAGATAAGGGGCAAGACACTGATATTTGGGCTTTAGAAAATGGATACATTTCTGTTGTACCTGTTCAATTTGATATGACTGCTCACCATGCAATACAAAAACTAAACTCATGGGACATATAAAAAAAGAAGTTATCATCGGCTTTATAATCTCTTTACTTGCAACTGCATGTGGTTTTTTTATTTACCTTCAGTATATCTCTCAATCAGATATCTCTTCAACCTTTAATAAGATTAGAGAAGGTGGAGTATTAGGAGCTGTTATTGCTTTAGCTGCAATACCTAATTTATTTGTTTTTTTTATTTTTTTAAAAAAGAAACAAGATTACCGAGCTAGAGGTGTTTTAATTGCAACAATAACAATTGCAATATTTACTTTTATCTTGAAATTTATATAAGTCTCAACAAGACTGAATAGAAGATTTTATGAAATACTATATACTTGTAGGGGAAGCATCAGGAGATTTACATGGAGCAAATTTAATGAAAGCCTTACTTAAAGAAGACCCAGATGCTGATATTCGTTTTTGGGGTGGTGATTTAATGCAAAATGTTGGAGGTACTCTAGTTACACATTATAAAGAACGTGCTATTATGGGCTTTGTAGAGGTTCTTTTAAACCTTAAAAAAGCTCTAAATTTTATTAAATCTTGTAAGAAAGATATTGCAAAATATAAACCTGATGTTATTATTTTTATAGACAACTCTGGTTTTAACTTAAGGATTGCTAAATGGGCTAAAAAAAATAATTTTAAAACCAATTACTATATATCTCCTCAAGTTTGGGCTAGTAGATCAGGAAGAGTAGAAAGTATAAAACGTGACATCGATAAAATGTTTGTTATACTTCCTTTTGAAAAAGATTTTTACAGTAAATTTAATTATAACGTACATTTTGTAGGACATCCTCTTATTGATGGTATTGATGGTAGAAAACAAGTAGACGAACAAGAGTTTAGAAAAAAACACCATTTAGGCTCAAAAAAAATTATTGCTCTTTTACCAGGAAGTAGAAAACAGGAAATATCTAAAATGTTGACAGTTATGTTGTCAATAACTGATGATTTTTCTAACTATCAGTTTGTTGTAGCTGGTGCCCCTAGTCAATCTTATGAATTTTATGAAGAGTTTCTTCAAAATAAAAACATTTCTTTTATTGCAAATAAAACTTATGATTTATTAAGTATATCTTATGCTGCTTTGGTTACTTCTGGAACTGCTACTTTAGAAGCGGCATTATTTAAAGTTCCTCAAGTTGTTTGTTATAAAGGAGGTAATATTGAATATCAAATAGCTAAAAGAATTATAACCTTAGATTATATTTCTTTAGTTAATTTAATTATGAATAAGGAAGTTGTTACTGAATTAATTCAAAATGACTTCACAAAAGAAAAACTTAAGAAAGAATTAATTCGTATATTAGAACCTACTCATAGAGAACAATTATTCTTAGATTATTTTGATTTAGAAAAAGTTTTAGGAGGCAAAGGTGCTTCAGAAAAAACAGCTAAATTAATTGTTGATGGATTAAAAAACGATTAAATAAGTGATTAGAAAATTATTTCCTGTTTTTTGTATTTTATTTTTTATGTACTCTTGTGGTTCATCAAAAAAAGTCAATTCCAAAAAAACTACTAAATATCAAGTTTCAAAAC
This sequence comes from Tenacibaculum sp., assembly GCA_042093175.1. GTDB lineage: Bacteria > Bacteroidota > Bacteroidia > Flavobacteriales > Flavobacteriaceae > Polaribacter. The sequence continues at coordinate 6,317 of JBELFC010000002.1, forward strand.
CTTCCAAAAAAAAAATCACAACTGCTGATAAAATTGTTTGGACAGCAGTCTCTTACAAAGGAGTTCCTTATAAATATGGAGGTACTAATAAAAATGGAATGGATTGCTCTGGTTTAATTTATACTTCTTTCAAAAAAAGAAATATTTCTTTACCTAGAACATCTAAACTGATGTATTTAAAAGGATACTCGATACCTTTAAAAAAAGTTAAACGAGGTGACTTGCTTTTTTTCAAAACTACTCGTAAAAGAGGTAAAGTTAATCATGTTGGATTAATTACCTCAGTAAAAAACGGAGTAATTCGTTTTATTCATTCTACAAGTTCTCGAGGGGTGTTAGTTAGCTCTTTACGTGAAAAATATTGGAAAAGAGCTTTTATTAAAGCAAAAAGAGTTTTGTAACCATAATTTTCAAAATGAAACAGAGAGTTGTTTTACTAATTAGTATTATCACTTTTATTATCTATTGTTTTTTTAAAACTGAAAAAAAGCAATCTAGTAATAAGATGCCTCCTCTAATTTCTTTGGCTGATAAAGTTATTTCTATTGCTAACTCTTATAATGGCGTGCCTTATAAACCTGGAGGAAATACATCAAAAGGAATGGACTGCTCTGGCCTAGTACAAACATCTTTCAAACAGATTAATGTTTTGTTACCACGCTCTTCTAGTTCAATGAGTAATAAAGGCACAAAAATTACTTTAACTGAAATACAACTTGGTGACTTATTATTTTTTAATATTAATAGACTAAAAGGAAAAATAAATCATGTCGGATTAGTTACTTCAATCAAAAACAATGATATTCGCTTTATACATTCAACTACTTCAAAAGGAGTTATAACAACTTCTTTAAATGAAACATATTGGAAAAACTCTTTTGTTAAAGCTAAAAGAATATTAAATTAATTACCCCTAAAAACAATAAACATTAATTCCCCTAATAATATGAGAAAACAATTACTTTTATTTTTATTTTTTACCAGTATCGCTATAAATGCTCAAAATGTTACAATAGCAGATACTAATTTCAAAGCTGCCTTGGTTGCTAATACAGCTATAAATACCAATAATGATTCAGAAATTCAAACTAGTGAAGCCAATGCATTTAGTGGAAGCATGGATGTTTCTAATAAAAACATTGCAAATTTAAATGGTATCGAAGCGTTTGTTAATCTTACAAGCTTATCATGTTATAGTAATCAATTAACAAGCTTAGATCTTAGTAAGAATGTAAAGTTAAAATATCTTTATTCTTATAATAATAAACTTACAAGCATCGATGTTTCAAAAAACAAAGAATTAAACACTTTATATTCTTATGACAATGAACTTACAAGCATTGACATAACGAACAACTTATCTTTAGTTTATTTTGACTGTAGCACTAACAAGATAAGTACATTAGACACAAGTAAAAATACAATGCTTTCAAAAATTTACTGCCATACAAATCAACTTACAGAATTAGATGTTACTAAAAACGTTGATCTGCGTTTATTTTTTTGCTATAACAATGGTAATATCTCTTCATTAGATGTGAGTAAAAATATTGAACTTAGTTCATTAAACTGTGGAGGTAATAAAATTGCCAGTTTAGATATTAGCACTTGCCCTAAATTAACTAAACTTTACTGCTCTATTAATAGTTTAACCTCATTAAATTTAGCTAATGGTACTAATACTACTTTTAAAGAAATTGAAGTTGTTAGAAATAGCAGCCTAAATTGTATCCAAGTAGATGATGTTGCCTATAGCACAAGTAATTGGACAGGAAGTAATTTTGCTTTTGATAGTGCTTCAAGTTTTAGTGAAAATTGTGCTACTGCAAGCATTAATAAAAACTATTTAACAACAATAGAGACCTACCCTATACCTGTTAAAGAAACATTAAACATTCGTATTAACAAAGAAGAAATTACTACCGTTAATATTTCAGATATTTCTGGTAGAATCGTATTTAAAGGAAAAAACAACAATAGCATTAACTTAAACTACCTCCCTACAGGAGTTTATATTTTACAATTAACAACAATAACTGGCGTGTTAACTAAAAAGTTTTTGAAAAACTAAGATTGAACTTAAAACAAAAAAGCTGTGATTTTAAAATCACAGCTTTTTTTATAAAAACTATATTGTTTAGTTTAACATCTTCCAAAGAGTGTCTTTCAACTCCATTAAACCAGTTTGTGCAACAGATGAAATAAACAATGTATCAACTCCTTCTGGCAAATCTTGCTTTATTTCTTCTTTTAACTCATCATCAAGCATATCACTTTTCGAAATAGCCAATAATCGCTGTTTGTCTAATAGTTCAGGATTGTGTTTACGAAGTTCATTTAATAAAATTTCATATTCCTTCTTAATATCATCACTATCAGCTGCTATTAAAAATAACAAAGTAGAATTACGTTCAATATGTCTTAAGAAATAATGACCTAACCCTTTCCCTTCAGACGCTCCTTCAATAATTCCTGGAATATCAGCCATCACAAAACTTTGATGATTTCTATATTCTACAATCCCTAAATTAGGTTTTAAAGTTGTAAAAGCATAATCAGCTATTTTAGGTTTAGCAGCAGTTATTACTGAAAGTAAGGTAGATTTTCCTGCATTAGGAAATCCAACTAGCCCTACATCTGCTAAAATTTTAAGTTCCATACGAAACCAACCTTCAACACCATCAATTCCAGGCTGAGCATAACGAGGTGCTTGATTTGTTGACGATTTAAAGTGCCAATTTCCTCTTCCTCCTTTACCTCCTTCTAATAAAATAATATCTTCGTCATGTTCAGTAACTTCAAAAAGTATTTCATCGGTATCAGCATCTCTAAAAACTGTACCTAAAGGAACAGGTATTACTATATCTGCTCCATCAGCACCAGTACTTCTACTACTACTTCCATGACCGCCATGTTCAGCTTTAAAATGACGCTTAAACTTTAAGTGAAAAAGTGTCCACATAGTTTTATCTCCACGTACAATTACGTGACCACCTCTTCCTCCATCTCCTCCATCAGGACCACCTTTTGTTATGTACTTTTCACGGTGTAAATGAACAGAACCTTTACCACCTTTACCTGAAGATGCATAAACTTTTATATAATCGACAAAATTTCCTTCGGTCATTTTTTTTGTTTATTTATTTAGCTAAATTAATAGTTAAATATATTTTTATAATGTATCAAAAACATCAGATAAACGCTCAGTGATTTCTTCAATAGAACCCACACCATTTACCCCATAATAAGTACCTTTATCTTCATAAAAGTCTTTTAATACAGCTGTTTTTGTATTGTACTCATTAAAACGATTTCTAATTTTACTTTCATCAGTATCATCAGATCTTCCACTAGTTTTACCTCTCTCTAAAATACGCTCAACTAATAAATCTTCAGAAACTTCTAAAGCAACCATTCCATTAATTCGCTCTCCTTTTTCAGCTAAAAATTCATCTAGCACTTCAGCTTGTGACTGCGTTCTAGGAAACCCATCAAAAATGAACCCATTTACATCTGTGTTTTTTTCAACTTCAGCTTTAAGCATACTAATAGTTACTTCATCTGGAACTAAATTTCCAGCATCCATATATGTTTTAGCTAAAAGGCCTAACTCAGTTCCATTTTTGATATTATAACGGAAAACATCTCCTGTTGAAATATGCACTAAATTATACTTATCTTTTAAAACAGTTGCTTGTGTTCCTTTTCCTGCACCTGGAGGGCCAAATAATACGATGTTTTTCATTTTAGGTTGTGTTGTTAACTGATAAATAGCAGGTAAATTTCTTCCATAGCCGTTATAATCAAGACCATAACCAACAATAAAAGCATCATCAATACTTTTACCTATATAGTCAATTGGTAATTCTTTTTTATATACATCAGGCTTAAAAAAAAGCGTTGCTATTTTTAATTCTTTTAAGTTTTTGGTTTTGAATATTTCGTAAATCTCTTGTAATGTCGTTCCTGTATCAATTACATCTTCCAATATAACAACGGTACGATCAGATAAATCTTCATTTACTCCAATTAGTTTCTTTACCTTTTCTGATGAATTTGTTCCTTCATAGGAAGCTAACTTAACAAATGAAATTTCACAATCTCCGTTAAATTCTCTTACAAAATCAGCAGCAAAAACAAAACAACCGTTTAAAATACCGATAAAAAGAGGTACTTCTCCTTTAGGTAAATCTTTTTTTACTTGTGATGCTAATTGCTTTACAATAGTAGCTATATCGTTTTTAGAAACGAATTCTTTAAAATATAAATCGTGGAGTTTTGTTATTTTCATCAGATTGCAAAGATAGTTGCTTGATAGTAAATGAAAAAACCGTTTTGAACATTATTCAAAACGGTTTTATTTTTGTTTCTTATTTTTTTATTTCTTCTCTCTTTTTTTGGCAACATCAAACATAATTGGAGTTGCAACGAATAAAGATGAATAAGTACCTACAATTACACCAATAATTAATGCAAACATAAATCCTTTAATACTATCACCTCCAAAGAAGAATATCGCTAACATTACTAACAATGTTGTTAATGATGTGTTTATAGTTCTTCCTAACGTACTACTTAATGCCTTATCAACTAAACCAGCAGTAAAAGAAGTACTATTATTAGCATATTCTCTAATTCTATCAAAAATTACCACGGTATCATTCAGTGAATATCCTACTACTGTAAGTATCGCCGCTATAAATGATTGTCCAATTTCCATATCAAAAGGCATAACCTTATATAAAATTGAGAACACACCCAATACAACTAAAACATCATGGAATACGGCTACTACTGCTCCAATAGAGAAGGCCACCTTTCTAAAACGCAATAAGATATATAAGAACACTACAATTAACGAACCTATTACAGCCCATAATGCAGCTTGCTTAATATCATCTGCAATTGTTGGTTCTACTTTCATATAACTCATTATACCACTACCTGCTTTTTCAAAACCAGGCTTAAAGTTCTCGTAAGTAGTATCACCTAAATAAGGCTTTAACCCTTTATATAATTCACTTTGAACTTGCTCATCAACTTGTCTTCCTTCTTCATCAATTTTATAAACTGTAGTTATTTTTAATTGATTTTCAGAACCATACGTTTTTGCTTCAGGAGCAGTACCAAAAGCATTCTTTAAAGTAGCAGCTACTTCATTTGCTTTTACTGGCTTATCGAAACGAACAATATAAGAACGTCCTCCTTTGAAATCAACTCCTTGTTTTAATCCTATAGTTAAAATAGAAACTAAACCAAAAGCAATGATAGCTCCAGAAATAACATAAGCTAACTTACGTTTCTTCAAGAATTCAATATTGATATTCTTAAACCAATTTTTAGAAATATTAGTATTGAATGTTAAATTAGTTCCTTTAGTTACAGCTCCATCAACTAATAATCGGGTAATGAAAATAGCTGTAAATAATGATGTTGCTATACCAATCATTAATGTTAATGCAAATCCTTTAATTGGACCTGTACCAAAAGCATATAAAATTACACCAGTTAATAATGTTGTAATGTTTGCATCAATAATTGCAGATAAAGCTCCTTTAATACTAAATCCTTCATCTACTGCAGTAGCTAAACTCTTACCTCCTGTTAAACCTTCTTTAATTCTTTCAAAAATAATTACATTGGCATCAACCGACATACCTATTGTTAAAATAATACCTGCTATTCCAGGTAATGTTAATACAGAATTAAATGATGCTAATACTCCAAAAATAAATAAGATATTTACTAATAATGCAATATTTGCATATAATCCAGCTTTACCATAATATAAAACCATCCATCCTAAAACTAATAAAATAGCTAAGGCAAATGACCATATACTTGCATTAATAGATTCTTTACCTAATGATGGACCTACAACTTCTGATTGAATAATACGTGCAGGTGCAGGTAACTTACCAGCTTTTAAAACTGTAGCGATATCTTGTGCTTCAGAAACTGTCATTTGACCTCCTGAAATTTGAGTACTTCCTCCTGATATTACTGCATTTACTGAAGGTGCTGTATATACATAATCATCTAAAACAACAGCAACAAATTTACCAACATTTTCACTAGTCATTTTAGCCCACTTCTTAGTTCCAACTCCATTCATGGTCATTGAAACAACAGGCTTGCTTAACTGATCATAATCTTGTTTTGCATCAGCAATTACATCTCCTTCAATAGGAGCTTTATCATTTCTATTAGATTTTATAGCATACAATGCAATAATAGCAGCAACTTCCTCATCTTCTGAAGCATCAGCTGCTTTTGCAGGTGTAATTGACTGATAATCCCATAAAAACTTTGCATTTCTTAAGTTATTTGGCAATAAAGCTCTAATCTCTTTATTATTAAGCAATTCACTTACCTTAGCAGTATCTTGTACTTTAGCATACCCTACTGTAGAACTAACTTGTGATTGATTTGGGCTTAAAAAATTAAATAACATTTTTTGAGCTTCAACATTTGTTGAGTCTTTTGATTCTCCTAATAAATCATCAATATCATCACCCTTTTTTGCTGTATCATTTACTTGCTCAGTAGCGCTAGCTGTCTTGTCTTTTAATAACTCAATAGATTTAGCATTAGCTTGTACAAAATATGGAATTACATCAGCATTAGTAAATACTTCCCAAAACTGTAATTCTGCAGTACTTTGTAATAATTTTTGTACACGCTCAATATCTTTAGCTCCTGGTAATTCTACTTGAATTCTTCCAGAAGTTCCAATTCGTTGAATACTTGGTTGAACTACACCAAATTTATCAATACGGCTACGTAATACTTCGAAAGCTGTATTTATAGACGTGTTAATTTCCTGTTGTAAAGTCGATTTTACTTGTTCATTGGTTTTATTAAAGTCTATTTTATCACGTAGTGCTTTAGTTCCAAAAATTGATGGATCACTTAATTTAACACTTCCGTTACTTAAAGCCTCAAATTGACTATAAAATAAATCTATATAATCATCTTGGCTATCTTTCTGTGCTTCATCAGCTTTTGCTAAAGCTTCATTGAATACAGAGTTTTTAGAGTCATTTGACAACCCTATTAAAATATCTTTAACAGATACTTGTAAAATTGCATTAATACCACCTTTTAAATCTAAACCAAGGTTCATTTCTTTATCCCTGATATCATTATAGGTGTATTTAGCAACTCCTAAATTAACTACTTCTTTATTTGCTACACTATCAATGTATTTCTTTTCTAGCTTAGCTAACTCTCTACCACTACCACCGTTAACATTTTTTTCAGCGTATTCTTTTGCACTGCTTTCTACCTTGTTGGCAAAAAATGTAAATGATAATTGGTATAAACTTACTAATCCAAAAAGAATAGCAAATAATTTAATAAGACCTTTGTTTTGCATATTCTTATAATTTAAATCGACTTTTTTTAAAACGTGCAAATATAGTATTTCAAAAAAGATTTGACAATTCTTTTGTCATATTTATGTTTCTAGCTACTAATTAACAAATACTTGATAATAGAATCCTTCTTTTTTGGTATTTATATTATGTATATTTACAAGCTTTTCAAGCACATCAAACAACTTTAATAATTTAATTCGATACAATGGCACATACTACTGACATTGAAACTCCTAAAACAGCACACTTAACTGATATTGAGATTGCTCAAGGAAAAAAATTGCAGCATATTAAGCATATTGCTCAAAAACTTAAGATAGAAGAAGATAACTTGGAAATGTACGGAAAGTATAAAGCTAAACTTCCTTTAGATTTAATTGATGAAGAAAAAATAAAACAAAACAATTTAGTTTTAGTTACTGCTTTGACACCTACTCCTGCTGGTGAAGGGAAAACAACTGTTTCTATTGGTTTAACCGAAGGATTAAACAAAGTAGGAAAGCAGGCTACTGTAGTTTTACGTGAACCTTCTTTAGGTCCTGTTTTTGGTATAAAAGGAGGAGCTGCCGGTGGTGGTTACTCACAAGTAGTGCCAATGGAAGATATTAATCTACATTTTACAGGAGACTTTAATGCTATTGAAAAAGCAAACAATTTATTATCTGCATTAATTGACAACAACCTTCAAAGTAAAGTCAATAATTTAAACATTGATCCAAGAACAATTCTTTGGAAACGTGTTATAGATATGAATGATCGTGCTCTTCGTCAAATTACTATTGGTTTAGGAGGTACTGGAAATGGAATTCCTCGTGAAGATGGTTTTAATATTACTCCTGCTTCTGAAGTTATGGCTATCTTATGTATGGCTAGTGATTTTAATGATTTAAAAGAACGTTTAGGTAATATTTTCATAGGCTTTACTTTTGATAAAAAACCTGTTTTCGCTAAAGATTTAAAAGCAGAAAATGCAATGGCGATCTTACTTAAAGATGCTGTTAAACCTAACCTTGTACAAACACTAGAAGAAAACCCTGCAATCATACATGGTGGTCCATTTGCCAATATTGCACAAGGAACCAACAGTGTAATTGCTACTAAAATGGGATTATCTTTATCAAATTATGTAGTAACTGAAGCTGGTTTTGGTGCTGATTTAGGAGCTGAAAAATTCTTAAATATAAAATCTGCTCACGCTAAACTAAATCCTAAATGCGTTGTATTAGTTGCTACTATTAGAGCTTTACGTCATCATGGAGGTTCTCCTAAAGAGGAATACAATACTCCAAACTTAGATCGCGTTCAAAACGGATTTAAAAACCTTGAAAAACATATTGAAAACATTCGTAAATACAATATAGAACCTGTTGTTGCTATAAACTCTTTTATTTCAGACTCTATTGATGAAGTAGTTTTTGTTATTGGTGCATGTAAAAAACTAGGTGTTGAAGCAGTGGTCTCTGAAGGATGGGCTCACGGTGGCGACGGTACAAAAAAATTAGCCAATGCGGTTATAAACGTTGTTGAAAACAAGGCTACACAATACAAACCTTTATACGACTGGAAAAGCCCTGTAAAAGAAAAAATAGAAACCATTGCAAAAGAGATTTATGGTGCAGTTGGAGTTAATTATGACAAGAAAGCTGAATTAAACCTACGAAGAATTGATCGCTTAGGTTTTAATGATTTTGCAATTTGTATGGCTAAAACACAAAAATCGTTTTCTGACAATGACAAATTAATAGGAAGACCAGAGGGCTTTACTGTTACAGTTAGAGAAATAGAGATTGCTGCTGGTGCTCAATTTATTATTCCTATTTTAGGAAAAATGATGCGAATGCCAGGTTTACCTGCTACTCCTGCTTCTGAAGGTATGAGTATTGATAATGATGGTAAAATTTCTGGATTGTCTTAATATCTTAATTACAACTAAAAAAAAGGAGCTGCAATTAAATTGTAGCTCCTTTTTTTAGTTTATATCTATTAATTTATTTAACAACAATTTTAACTACCAAACCTTCATTAGCCCGAACATTAAAAACAGTTTCATCTTCAAAAATAAAATACTGCCCTTTAATACCTACTAATTTACCTTTATAAGATTCTTGTTTTTTTAAGTTCAAACTTTTAGGCTTCAAAGGATATTTCTCTACAGGAAAATTAATACTTGTTTCTTTGTTGTTTTCAATAAAATACGCCTTTGCTTCTTCAGGAATAAATTCGCGTAACTTTTCTTGCCATGACTCTAAACTTTCATCTTCTATGTCATTTTTAAGCATTTTTCGCCAATTGGTTTTATCTGCCACGTGTTCTTTTAATGCTACTTCAGTAATCCCTGCTAAATACCTATTAGGGACCTCCACAATTTCAATAGCCTCATGCGCACCTTGATCTATCCACCTAGTAGGTACTTGATTTTTTCTTGTTACTCCAACCTTTACATTGCTAGAGTTAGCTAGATACACAATATGAGGTTGTAATTGTGCTTGTTTTTCATATTCTAAATCGCGATCTTCAATTCCTAAATGAGCTTTACTTAATTCTGGACGCATAATCCAGTCTCCAGCCTTTGCAGTTTCAAAAAAACATTTTTTGCAAAAACCTTGTCTGTAAATCTCTTTCTCCAATCCACAACTCAAACATTCATAAGTAATAAAATGAAATTCAAGCTCTTTATTTAACAACTGATTCATATTTAAAAAATCAGTTTTCATATCTAAATAATATTGTACCGTTTCTAAATTCTCGGTAGCCATTTTTTTTAACACTCCTTGATATTGCATGTCTTAAATTTTATTACTTTTAGCTAAAAATTTTTGCTGATGTTTTTTAAAATAGAAAATACAGCAACAACAAAGTACAAACTTAAAAAATATATGGCGTTTCCGTTTATAAATTCAATCATTTCTTGGTTTTTAAAAAAACGTAAGCATCAAGTAGAACTATTTTTAAAATACCCTATTGATGTTCAAAATGAAGTATTATTCAGGTTATTAAACACTGCCAAAAACACTGAATTAGGTAGGTTACATCGTTTTTCATCTATAGATTCTTACAGTAAATTCTCTTCACAAGTACCCATTCAAAAATACGAAAGTATTGAACCATTAATTGAACGTTGTAGAAAAGGTGAACAAAATATTTTTTGGCCTTCTCAAATAAGATGGTTTGCAAAATCAAGCGGAACTACAAATGCAAAGAGCAAATTTATACCCGTAAGTGATGATGCTATTGAAAACTGCCATATGAAGGCAGGAAAAGATATGCTTTGCTTATACATTAACAACAATCAAAACGCCCAATTATTTAAAGGAAAAGGGCTTCGTTTAGGAGGCAGTTCTGCTGTTTACGAAGACAACAATTCTTATTTCGGAGATTTATCTGCTATTATTATTGAAAACATGCCTTTTTGGGCTGATTTTAGCTCTGCTCCTAAACAAGAAGTTGCTTTAATGGAAGAGTGGGAAACAAAAATGGAAGCCATTATTGATGAAACTATAAATGAAAACATCACTAGTTTAGTTGGTGTTCCTTCATGGATGCTTGTTTTATTAAATAGAGTTTTAGAAAAAACAGGTAAAAACAATATTCTTGAAGTATGGCCCAATTTAGAAGTTTACTTTCATGGAGGAGTTAACTTTAATCCTTACAGAGAACAATATAAAAAATTAATTCCTAAAAAAAGTTTCCGCTATTATGAAACATACAATGCTTCTGAAGGCTTTTTTGCTTTACAAGATCAAAATAATTCTGAGGAGCTTTTATTAATGTTAGACTATGGGATTTTTTATGAGTTCATTCCAATGAGTCAATATAATGGAGAAAACTCAATTGCTATGCCTCTTTCTGAAGTAAAGAAAGACATCAATTACGCAATGGTTATTACCACCAATGGAGGTTTATGGCGTTACTTAATTGGTGACACCATTAAATTTACATCAATAAAGCCCTATAGAATAAAAATTACAGGAAGAACAAAACACCATATAAATGTTTTTGGTGAAGAGCTTATTATTGAAAACACAGAAGAGGCATTAAAAGCTGCTTGCGATAAAACCAACGCTAGTATTAAAGATTATACTGTTGGACCTATTTTTATGGATGGTAAACAACAAGGAGCTCATGAGTGGATAATTGAATTTAATAAAGCCCCTGAAAACTTGGCTTTTTTCACTGAGTTACTGGACAACTCGTTAAAAACGTGTAATTCTGACTATGAAGCTAAACGTTATAACAACATGACCTTATCAATGCCTAAAATTCATAAAGCTCGTAATGGGTTATTTTATGACTGGCTAAAAAGAAAAGGAAAATTGGGAGGTCAACACAAAGTACCTCGCCTTTCAAATCAACGTGAATTTATTGAAGAATTATTACAGTTATAAATGATTAATTATTCCCATAAAAACATCTCCTTTTTACTAGAGAACCCTGAATTAATGGAAGCTCTTCAAGAAATCATGACTGTCAAAAGTTTTTCTAAACATGATATTATTCATGAAGCTGGTACGATCTGTAATAACTTTTATATCATAACTTCAGGTATAGCACGTGTTTTTTATTACAAAGAGGATAAAGATATTACTGTACATTTTTCTGCAGAACAAGAAAGCATCACCTCCATTGATAGTTTAATTCAACGTAAAAAAAGCAAATACAACATTCAAGCATTAGAAGATTTAAACACTTTTGTAATCAATATTAATGATATAGAGAAAGTACTTGAAAACAACCCCAAATACGAACGCTTTGGCCGCTTATTCTTACAACAAATATATATCGAATTAGTTGAACGAATTGAATACATACAATTACATACTGCACAAGAGCGCTACAATATTTTACTTAACAAAAAGCCATATTTATTTCAACGTGTTTCGTCAAAACATATAGCTTCATTTTTAGGCATGACTCCAGAAACATTCAGTAGAATTAGAGGGAAATAATTTCTTGACAATTGTCAAGAATTATAATGAATTTACAAAATACATTTGTAGTACAAATTCTAATTAATCATGACAGTTTCAGAAAAACTAACAATCTTTTATAAAGAAAACAATCTTTCAGAGGAAGGAGGTGTAAATGAGGATTTTTTTAATTTAAAGTTTAGGCTTTTTACCATAAAACTTCCTAATTCTCAATTTAGAAAAAACGTAGTCCATATTCATGACATTCAACATATTTTATATGATTGTGATATTAGCTGGAAAGGAGAAGCTTTTATAGCTGGCTGGGAAATAGCTACAGGTCTTTGGAAACATATCCCTATCGGGTTTATGAGTTTATGGGCAATGGGATTTTCTTTATTAACACACCCAAAAGAAGTTTGGAAAGGATATAACGCTGGTTTATCTGTTAAAGGAATTATTGACTTAAAAATGACAAAAGATGAGTTACTAAAACTTTCATTAGAAGATTTAAAAAACATCATTAAAAAGAGAAAACCCACCAAAATGAATATTTTTCAGCGGGTAATATATAATTTCTGGGTCACATCAAGTTTAATAACTTTATTCTTCCCTTTTCTCTTAATTCTTATTTTATATTTAATCTTTTAACATCTAAATATCCTAATACACTAGTTAGTATAAAACATAAAATACTATACACTGTTACTGACGAAACACCAAAAGTTTGAGGCATTTGATCTCCTAATGATATTGACAAAATATTATATGAATAGGGAAAATAAATAGATTCTGGTGCTTGGAAAGCAATCAAGCCAAGTATAACAAAAACCATTCCTACAGATAAAGGAACTATAAAGTTTTTAAATCTGAAACTCAACCAAAACTGAATTCCAACAATTCCTAAAGACGCAATAAATGAAACTCCTAACATTTTTATGTATTTCAAATAATCAGGCTGAAAATCTAAAAATGCTAAATCTGAATAAAAAACTCCTAATAAAGTTCCAAAAAACAAAATTGCTACAAAGAAATAAACATATGTGCTTATAATTGAAAATAAAACTATAGATAATTTACCAAAATACACACTCCATTTAGGTATCGGCAATGCAAATAGATGTTTTATCCCAGTTGCTTTATGTTCAACTTGAATTATAAGACTAGTTATTAAAACTATAAATATGGGCACAAAAAATGGTATTGAATTTTTCACCTGATTTAACATGTATTTATCCCATGGGTTCACTCCTGCACCAGGTGCTAATTTTGCGTGCTTAACTGCATACACTATAAAAAACAGTAAAGGAATTATTAAAGCACTAATGATAGTTAACCAAAAAGCAAAAGTTCTTTTTAGTTTAATCAATTCATTTTTGGTATTAGATATATAAAATGTAATTGCTGACATAACTATTAATTTTCGGTTAATGATAAGAAAAGTTCTTCTAAATTATTTTTAATACTAGCTTGAAACACCTGTACTTTATTCGCTCTAAAAGCATCTATAACTTTAGTTATCTCTTCTTTATTTTCTACTTCTATTTGAATAAAATCATCTTCACTAGACATGTTTTCCTTATTCAAAGCCTCTAAAACAACCATTGCTTCAATAAACTTATCTACTTCAATTTCAACAATCATATTTTTACTTTTTGATTGTTTTAAAGACTTCACCGTATCTTGATACAGCATTTTACCATTCCTTATTATACCAACATGTGTACATGTTTTTTCAATTTCACTTAACAAGTGACTAGAAATAAAAACGGTAGTTCCGTATTTCTCATTTAATTCCTTAATTAACTCCCTCATTTCAATAATTCCTTTAGGATCGAGTCCATTAGTTGGCTCATCTAAAATTATAAGCTCAGGATTACTAAGTAATGAAATAGCCAAGCCCAAACGTTGTTTCATTCCTAATGAGTAGGCTTTCACTTTTTTCTTTTTCGCATGAGTTAACCTAACTATTTCTATAACCTCTTCAATTCTTTCTAAAGAAATTCCCCCTCTATAATTTGCTGCAATCTTTAAATTCTCAACCGCATTCAAGTGTTCGTATAATGAAGGGTTTTCTATCAAAGCTCCAATTTTATTTAAACTTTTAATTCTGCTTCCTGCATTAAATGGCTTTCCAAACAAAGAAACTTCTCCTGCTTGCTTTTTTAAAAGTCCTAAAATTAAACGGATGGTCGTGCTTTTTCCTGAGCCATTAGGCCCAAGAAAACCATAAACACTTCCTTTAGGTACCTGAAGTGCTAAACTCTCAATATCTTTCCTTGATTTTGAATAAGAAAAATTGAGATTTTTGGTTTCTACAATTAATTGATTCATATTTTGGTTTTATTAGTTTACTTATTTCGTAAACGAATCAATTATAAATTTGTAACAAAAACCGACGTTTTTTAACAACTAACAACCAATGAATTGCATTTAAAAGAGTATCAATTCACTAAAAAACATGAAAGAAATTAGTTATTTTTAATGTTAATTTTAACAGGCAAAGTATATTGAGTAGTAACAGGAATTCCTCTTTTTATTGCAGGTAGTATTTTAGGTAGTTTTTTAACTGAAACCTTTAGTAAACTATCTAAAACTGGTAGCTTTTCTAAAACATTTTTCGATGCTTCAATTTCTTTTAATTTAACTCTACCATAATTGTTTATAATTAAATGAACATAAATTACCTCATCCATATCTTCATCTACAATAAAATCAATTTCACTTAATGACATTGAAATTTTTTCTTGTATTTCAGTTCTAAAACAATCATTTTTGGCGCTAACATTAAGTTCTTTACATTTATTAAACGAAGGTGAAACATCTACTTTAGATAAATTAATAATAGTATCAATAGCTTGTTTATTTTTCTTTTTAGTAAAAGAGAAATAATCACACGATACCAAAAAGAATAGAATTATACCAAAAATCACATTTCTAATGTGCATTTCACTGATTTTTAAGTGAAAATACAAAAAATCTATTAGTCTAACACTTCACCTTTTTTAAAATAGAATTTTTTTATTTCTATTATTCTTCTTTTAACCTGCACAGAAAGAATAGAATCTTTCATTTCAAATCGATTCATATAATTTTTATAATGCTTGTAAGCTATTTTTTTATTTTTATAATAATTTTCAGAAACTGTTGCTAACTGATACAGTGCTTTATAATTTTTATAGTTTTCTTTTACAGCATTACCATATGCTTTTATTGCTTGCTTTGGCTTATTTAATTTCTCGTAGGTCCTAGCTAACTTATAATACTCAGAATCTCTTGATTCTTTACCAATGAAAGAAGCAAACATATATCCTAAACTTGCCTCTTCATAATTTTTCTGATCAAAAGCAACATCTCCTAAATATCCGTAAATTTTATAATCAGAACGATCTATTCGTTTCGCTTTATTAAAATACTTCTTAGCTTCATCATACTCTTTTAAATTATAAAAACTACGTCCTAACATTTTTTGAGTATATAAATCATTTTGTTCTAATGAATCTATCTTTTGCAATAATTGAATTGCATCACCATACTTTTTTGCTCTATAAAGATTATTTATTTTTAATTTATTTAATTTGATATGTTTAGGGTTAATTTGTAGCCCTTTATCAATAAATATTCCAGCAGAATCTTTATATCTTAAAGAAGTGTATGACCTAGCTAAAAGCTCTATTGCCTTTAAGTGAGTTTTATCTTTCTTATAAGCTTCTAAAAAACTATTTATTTTCAAATCTCTCTTCTTTAGCATTTTA
This sequence comes from Tenacibaculum sp., assembly GCA_042093175.1. Taxonomy (GTDB): domain Bacteria; phylum Bacteroidota; class Bacteroidia; order Flavobacteriales; family Flavobacteriaceae; genus Polaribacter. The sequence continues at coordinate 22,358 of JBELFC010000002.1, forward strand.
TAAGCAAGCCCTTTGTAATAATAATAATTCGAATTTGAATCATCTTTATCAATAAGCTTTTTAAAAATAGTAATTGCTTTCTTCGGTTTTTTAACTTGTAAATACAACTTCCCAAGTTGGTAGCTAATTAGTAAATTACCTGGGTCTTTGGTAGCAATATCTTTGAAAACAACTATTGCTTTATGTAAGTGTTTTCTTTTTTTATACAACTTCCCCAACTTAACTCTAGTCATATAATCATCTTTTATAATCAATGCCTTTTCATAATACATAGTTGCTAGTTTTGTATTATCAATTGCTTCATAAATAGACGCTGTTTTCTTGTGAGACAAAAATGTTTCTGGCATTTTTTTTAATGATACTAATGCCTTTTTATACCTCCCTATATTTATTAAATCATCTATAGATTTAAAAGCCGAAGTTTGCGCTTCGACTTTTATAATTCCAATAATAAAAATAATAATTACAATTTTCTTTTTCATT
>JBELFC010000002.1:22940-67854 GCA_042093175.1 Tenacibaculum sp.
CAATTTCATAGTTTTATTTTGATTGTAGCCAATAAATTAAATTAAGTAAAAATTTATAATTTTCTGAAGCTTCCTCAGCATTCATACCTACTTTAAACTGACTTCTTCCAGCTAATTGAGCTGTGAACATAGCTGCTTCACCAAAAATAGCAACTTTCCCTTTTTTATATTTCATTACAGCACCCTGTGACATATTTATAGCTTTGAAACGTTTTGTTTTACTAGAAAATCGCCACATCGTATCTGGTAAATACACGATTAATTTTTCATTTGTTTTTAAAATAGACTGTGCTTTATTTGGTATTTTAAATGCTTGGCCTGTAAAAGTTCTAACGCTTTTAATTTTACCATATGGTGATTTATTACTTGTAATCTTATGAGTCGCTAGCATTAAGTTTTCTTTAGAAAAGTCAAAAATTCCTCTTCTATCTTTATCTAATAAAAAACTATCATAAAATTTAAATCCAAAAGCAGCTCCTAATCTTTCACTAGCACCAGCAAATGGCATGTGATCGGCTATTAAAAATAATGAACCACCTTTTGCTACCCATTTTTTTATCACTCTTATTTCCTCTTCAGTGAATGCACTTTTAGTAGGTGTAACAAAAGGCGGTCTACTTCCAGGTGCCAATGCATTTGATATTACTAAAGTTTTAATTTTTTTTAAACTATTATCAGTAAATTTATTGGTAAAACCTTTTACTGTATATCCAGCTCTCCTTAACAATGTTGCAAAAGGTTTAAACCTATTACTCACAGTATGAAAATTATTATGAGCTTCATCAACAAAAATTTTTTCTGTTTGATTTGCTTTTTTAACAACCGGTAAGTATTTATTATCTGCTACTTGCTGAGAAAAAACTCTAAATCCAAATAATAAAAAAATTAAAACTATAGCTTGTTTCAATTTAATGGTATATTAAAAGTTATAGGCAAAGTATATCCTACTTTAACTGGCTCGTTATTTTTTTCTCCTGGCAGCATCTTTGGAAGTTTTTTTATAATACTCATAGTATGTTCTTTTAATTTAGGATGTGGAGCTCTTACTTTTATATTTGTTATATCTCCATTTTTATCTATCTTAAACAATGCATATATTTTATTTGTCCCAGGTTTTATTCCTAATTTAACTGGCATCTTCATATCAAAATTTTCTGCTACAAACCTTTGTATACTTTTATTCAAACAAGCTCTATCTCCTTCTGGACACCCTGGAAAAGTTGGAGCTTTATCTAGTAAATTAATAGGAACGGCGTCTCCTGCAGAAATTCTTTCTTCAACCGTCATTGCTTTTCTGTGCATTCCTACTACCTTTCTACCATTAAAATCATAAAGCTTAAAATAAAAAACATCTTTATCTTTCTTTTTTTCTAAATAGGTTTCTTTAAACTTAAGAAACTCACCTTTTTCATTTTCATCTAATTCTGTTAAGCTTATTTCCTTTCCTAAAGACTCTTCATTAAAAGATATAAAAAAATCTAAATACGTTTCTTTGTTCGTTTCTTGAAATTTTTTCTTTTCTCCAAAATAAATTTTTTGAAGCTGCTTCTTTGTTCCCAAATCTTCCAATTTATTCACACTACATGAAGTATATAGTATCATACTTCCTAGTATTGGAATCAACAATAAATACTTTAACTGCTTAATTTTTTTTGATTGTTTTTTCGTCATCATAATAATTCGTTTTTTGATTAATGAATGTTTATAAAATTGATTAATGAATGAAATACTTTCTACTTGAAAAATATCAGAAAGTAAATTATTTATATAGTTATCTTTTGCTACTGACTTACTTACAACAGCATCTGATATATACTCATGTACTAATGAAACTCTATGTTGATACACATATATCATTGGATTAAACCACATGACTACTCTCAAAAATTCAAAAAGCAACAAATCAATCGTATGTTTTTGTTTACTATGAACTAGTTCATGTTGAATAATTTTTTCTTGTTTATCTGAAGAAATTTCTTTTCCTAAAAAAATATAATTAAAGAATGAAAATGCTTTAGAATTTTTAGGTAACATAATTAAGCTATACCCTTCTTTCTTTATTATTTCATTTTTTATAATTAAACGAATAACCCTACTTAATTTGTAAACAAATACAATAAAAAAAAGTAAACACCCAGCAATGAACAAAACATCTAAATAGTTAATAGATTGATACCATGTTGATTTTTCAATTACTTTTTGTGGTGACAAAACAACTTCTGGTAACAGAATTGTGTACTCTAGTGATATCGCTTTTTGAAATGATGGTAACTTTACAAATGGAAGTACAAATGATAAAAGTGCAGTACTAATTAAATACACTCTGTTCTTAGTAAAAAAAGTTTCTTTACTTAAAAAGAAATCATACACTGCAACAAACAATGCTTGAAATAAAACTACTTGAATTATATAATTTATCATGACTACTTATTTTTAAAAATTTGGTAATGAAATTTTTCCACATTGTGCAAAATCATCACTCTTTTTGATTGATACTTTAACTTCCTTTGCAAACTCTTTAATCAACTTTTTATACTTCTGAGTATTTATTTCAGAAACAGAATCGTAAATTCTAAATGCATACACCTTTATACCACCATCTTTATTAAAATAAATTTTATTAAAAAGTTTTATATTCTTTTTCTTCACTCCCCAATTAAAATTATTCTTTACCAGAAACTTATATAAATTGTTATGTAATTCTGACCAAGACTTATATACTTTGCCTAAATTATCTTTACTAATAGAAGGATTTAATAAATTTTGATGACTCTCGTCTAGCTTTAATTTTAGAAAATTAATTTTTTCTTTTTCAGTTTGATCTTTTAAATTAAATACTAGAACTTCTGTATCTTTTTTAGAATCACAACCAAAAACTAAAAACATAAAAAACAAAACTACAGTTACCTTACTTCTCATTTTTTTTATTCTTATCAACTTCTTTTAGAATATTTTCTAATTCAGTTATATCCATTTTATTTTCTTTCATAAAAAAAGAAACCATACTTTTAAATGACCCGCCAAAATATCCATTCATTAATTTATGTAAACTTTGATTACTATAAGATGATTTTTCAATTATTGGATAATATACATACCCTCTTCCTTTTGGCTTATGGCCTACAAACTCTTTAGTCTCTAAAATCCTAATTATTGTTGACACTGTATTATATGCAGGTTTAGGCATTGGCAACTCTGCAATTACCTCCTTTACCGATGCTTCATTTAATTCCCATAACACTTGCATTATCTGCTCTTCTGCTTTTGTTAACTGTTTACTCATTTTATCTCTTCTTGAAATGTTATTGTTTTATTTGTTTTAGATACAATTACAAAATTATATTCACCTTTAGGCAAATTTAAAACTGTTGAATTTTGCTTTTTATGTACTTCTTTTATTTTTACTGGTACTGCTTTTGTTAAGTCATCCTTTGTTTCAAAAACTAAAATCATCAAAGGGTATTCCATTTTTAAACTTTCTAATTCTAAAGTATACATCACTTCTTCTTTTTCCAATATCATTCCTTTATTGGTTTTTACCAATGGATGAAAAACAGCTATATCTGTCCACGCATTTAATCTTTCGTATTTAAAAAAACTTCCATTTTTGTTTTTTAACACTGAAGATTCTTTAACATTAAACACTTTTAATAGTGGAGAATTTAATTTTTTATCCCCTTTTTCAGAATACTTTGTTTGATGAACAGTTAAAGGATTTATACCTGTATATTCTTTTAACCTTCCTGTCATACTTTTTTCCCATCTCTTATGGCTTCCCTCTAATACATGATCAAATCCACAATGTATTAGAAATTTATCATTAGGAAACTTTTCCAATTCCTTCTGTATATTCTTAGCCTGCTCTATTTCTCTTTCTTTATTATTAACACCTGATGTTTGTTCATAAGGAAACACGTTATATCCTATTTTAATGGCTACTCTTATCAACTGAGAAAAATTAGGATCATTTGTATAATACCCACTTGATTTAACTGGATACCCTCTAGTGTTTAACATCAAATCTTTACCCTTACCATTCGCTAAAGCTTCTAAACCTAAATGCTTATACCCTTTAGCATACAATTCTTCAAGTAATGACTTTGTAAACAGCCTATGATATGAGTTATGATGCCCTTCATTAATTATCACCAATCGTGTATTTTCAGATTCATTTACTATTTCATCTTTAGCGTTATGAACAGTAAAATTACTCGTTAATGAATCAGCTTTTTGAGATGAATACGAGACATCTCTTCCTTTAAATACCTTATCCCATTCTTTCAATGCTTTTGAATAATTACCTTTCAGCATATATTCATTAGCCGATAATTGATACCTCCAAGCTACCGTATCATTTTCTAACTTCTCTAAAATCTCAAAATCAAACTTGTATTTATTTTTAAACGATATAAGCTCTTTTACATTTCTAACTTTCTCTTTAGAACAACTACATAAAACCACTCCTATAAAAAAAATCACTTCTAGCTTTTTCATATACATTTTATTAAAAAACTCAATCACAGTTAGTCTGAAATTAATCTTATTCCTTTAACTTTAAATATTTACTGACACAAATATAACTAAAAAATTAGTTTAAACTAATTTTTTAGTTATAAAGTTGTAACAAAACATCTTTTCTATCGTCTTAACACTAGAAACTTATAGGTTTTTTTAAAAAAACTGAAACTTAATTATGGATACTTTTTTGTTATTACTTGGCTTATTATTTGTTTTCTTAGGAATAATAGGATCTTTTTTACCTATTCTACCCGGACCTATCACAGGCTGGATAGGTTTGCTATTACTTCATCTAACCAATGCAGTACCTATGGATAAAACATTTTTAACCATTACATTTATAATAGCTTTAGCAATATTTATTTTAGATTATTTCATACCAGCAATGGGAACCAAAAAATTTGGAGGCACAAAATATGGAGTCTACGGTACTACTATTGGTTTAATTATAGGATTATTTTCTCCTATTCCTTTTGGAATATTAATAGGAGCTTTTACTGGAGCCTTGATTGGAGAGTTATTATACGACAGCAAAGATGTTAACAGAGCCTTAAAAGCTTCTTTTGGGGCTTTTCTAGGTTTTTTAGCTTCTGTCACTATTAAATTCTCTGTTGCAGTAATCTATTTTGTACTTTTTATTATAGAGTTTTGGGAGTATAAAGGTGGCTTTTGGAGCTAAATTTAGCACAAAAAAAAAGCAACCCATCTCAGGGAAGCTTTCCATTGGTAACAAAACCATGGTGCATTTAAGCACCTTAACAACACAACTAAACGCTGCCCTTAAAAAAAGACAGCCTGCAAATATACGAACTTTATTTATACTCGCAAGAAAAAAATATTTTTTTTTACTAAAAGTCAGTTTGTCTTACATTGGTTTATTTTGTAATTGATTGTATCTTTGCCCTTTTAAATATAAGAAACACTTAAAAACAAAGTAATGCAATTATCAGAACAAGAAGTTGTACGTAGAGAAAAATTAGGCAGGTTACGTGAATTAGGAATCAATCCATATCCAGCGGATTTATTCCCAGTAAATCACAATTCCAAACAGATTAAAGCTGATTTTTCTGAAGAAAAACAGGTGATTGTTGCTGGTAGACTAATGGCTATAAATGTACAAGGAAAAGCTTCTTTTGCTCAGTTACAAGACGCTGAAGGTCGTGTTCAAGTGTATTTTAACAGAGACGAAATCTGTCCTGGTGAAGACAAAACTTTATACAACGATGTTTTCAAAAAATTATTAGATTTAGGAGATTTCGTTGGAATTGAAGGAGAGTTATTTAAAACAAAAGTAGGAGAGATTACTGTTCGAGTTAAAAACTTTAAATTACTAAGTAAATCATTAAAACCTTTACCTATTCCAAAAGAAAAAGACGGAGTAGTATATGATGCTTTTACTGATCCTGAAATGCGTTATCGACAACGTTATGCAGATTTGGTAGTAAACTCACATGTAAAAGAAGTTTTTGTTAAGCGAACAAAATTGTTTACTGCAATGCGTAGCTTCTTTAATGAAGCTGGTTATTTTGAAGTTGAAACTCCTGTTTTACAACCAATTCCTGGAGGTGCTGCAGCAAGGCCTTTCATTACACATCATAATGCATTAGACGTTCCGTTATATATGCGTATTGCTAATGAACTTTACTTAAAACGTTTAATCGTTGGTGGTTTTGATGGTGTATATGAGTTTTCAAAAAATTTCCGTAATGAAGGAATGGATAGAACTCATAACCCTGAATTTACAGCAATGGAGATTTATGTAGCTTATAAAGACTACAATTGGATGATGGAATTTACTGAGAAGTTATTAGAATATTGTGCAATTGCAGTAAACGGAACAACAGAAGCTACCTTTGGTGAGCACAAAGTTGATTTTAAAGCTCCTTATGCTCGTGTTACCATGGCTGATTCCATTAAACATTTTACTGGTTTTGATATTACCAACAAAACTGAAGATGAAATAAGAAATGCAGCTAAAGGCATGGGTATTGAAGTGGATGACACTATGGGGAAAGGAAAATTAATTGATGAAATTTTCGGGGAAAAATGTGAAGGAAATTACATTCAACCAACTTACATTACTGATTATCCAAAAGAAATGTCTCCTCTTTGTAAAGAGCATAGAGAAAACCCAGAATTAACTGAGCGTTTTGAATTAATGGTTTGTGGTAAAGAAATTGCCAATGCATATTCAGAATTAAATGACCCTATAGATCAACGTGAGCGTTTTGAACATCAATTAAAGTTAGCCCAAAAAGGAGATGATGAAGCTACTGAGTTTATTGATGAAGATTTTTTACGTGCTTTAGAATATGGTATGCCTCCAACATCTGGTTTAGGTATAGGTATGGATAGATTAATCATGTTCTTAACAAATAATCAATCTATACAAGAAGTATTATTCTTCCCTCAAATGAGACCTGAAAAGAAAGCTCCTTCTATAGAGTTGAACGATGAAGAAAAAGCAGTTTTAGCGATTATTGAAAAAGCAGAAAAAATTGATTTAAATGAGTTAAAAACTCAATCAGGTTTATCTAACAAAAAGTGGGATAAAACCATAAAAGGATTAACAAAAAATAAATTAGCCAAAGTTGAAAAAACTGACGAAGGTTTGTTTGTTGAAGTTTTATAAGCTAATTAACATATATAAAAGAGCAATCAAATTAATTTGATTGCTCTTTTTAATTTAAAAAAAGTTTTTAAAAGTTGGTGAAGAGATTTCTAATCAATAGTTTTGAATAATGAAGCATTCAAATTCTCTTTGGCAAATTGCTCTTCAAAAATTTAAAAAAAACAAAACAGGTGTTTTTAGCTTCTGGTATATTGTTTTATGTGGTTTTACAGCTATTTTTTGTTACTTACTTGCTCCTGACAATAGTAATGCTGCAAATCATATGCATTTGGAAATTCATTCTAAATCCCCAGGTTTTTCAGTTCAAATGCTTACCATTCCTTCACAAAAAGAGAAAGAACAATCTTGGTTTTCCGTTTTTATGGATGGTAAACAAACTACCTCTACTGAAATCCCAATAAAATCTTTTGAAATTAAAAGTAATCAACTTGAAATTATTAATTATTCTGATAGTTTACTTAAAAAATACTCTTTATCTCTTTTCAATAATCAACCAAGAAAATTTATTCAACAAAAAACCTTTTGGTTTGGTACAGATAAATATGGAAGAGACTTATTAAGTAGGTTATTAATTGGGGCTAGGATTTCGTTTTTCATCGGATTTATTGCTGTTTTCATTTCTCTAATAATTGGAATTCCTATAGGTGCAATTGCTGGTTATTTTGGAGGTAAAATTGACACTTTCATCATGTGGTTTATTAACATTACCTGGTCAATTCCTACTTTACTACTTGTCATAGCTATCACTTTAGCTTTAGGAAAAGGGTTTTGGCAAGTTTTTATTGCTGTAGGTTTAACAATGTGGGTTGAAGTTGCTCGGATTGTTAGAGGCCAAGTTATTACCACTAAGCAACAACAGTATGTAGAAGCTGCTAAAGCTCTAGGTTTTTCTGATTTTAGAATTATTTTTAAACATATTTTACCGAATATTTTAGCTCCTATAATTGTGATTTCTGCGGCGAATTTTGCTGCAGCTATTTTAATTGAAAGCGGATTAAGTTTTTTAGGTATTGGAGCTCAACCACCAACTCCATCATGGGGAGCAATGATTAAAAACCACTATAATTATATTATTTTAGGAAAACCATATTTAGCTATTATTCCTGGTTTAGCAATTATGAGTTTAGTTATGGCTTTTATGCTTATAGGCAATACACTTCGTGATGCTTTAGATGTTAAAAACTAAAAAACAGAAAATACCTTACTTAAAGTCAAACAGTTAATCTCAATAAAATTACTGCATATTTTTATTTAAGAGTATATTTTAACGAATTCACAAAGCTTTCGAGTATTTAATTTATCTAATAAGTACCTTTGCTGAAAATAATTCGCAATATTTTAATATGAGTTTTACCGTTAATTTTACAACTAGATGGGCAGATTTTGATGCCAATATACACATGCGCCATACTGCGTATAATGATTATGCCGCTGAAGTTAGACTTCGCTTTTTTAAAGAACATAACATTACCATACAAGATTTTACTAAAGAAAAAATAGGCCCTATTTTATTTGAAGAAAACACTAAGTTTTTAAAAGAGATACACATGGGAGAAGATATTTCTGTAAATTTAAAAGTAACTGGACTATCCAATAAAGGAGAACGATGGAAAATTCAGCATGAAGTTTTTAATGGTCATGGGAAATTATCAGCAATTATTACAGTGTATGGTGCTTGGTTAGATTTGGCAAAACGAAAATTATCAACCCCACCAATTAAGTTCCAAGAAATTTTTAATGAAGTAGAAAAAACATCTGATTTTCAAGAAATTTTACTGAAACAATAATGAGTAATTCTCGAAAAATAAAACTAATTGCCACCATAATTATTCTTTCTATTGGATTATGGACACAATGGTCTGAAAAAAAAGAAAATGTTCCGAATGAAAATAGTGAAGTAGATTATAAAGCTTCAAAAGCTTTCAACTATTTACCAACCTCAACAACAGGGGCTATTATCAGACATAACGGGTACCAGTTATCTTATAGTGAAAAACACGAGCAAGCTGAATGGGTAGCATATTCATTAAGTAAAAGTGACATTATCTACACCAAACACAAACGTCCTTTTTTTATAAGTGACCCAAAAGTAAAAACAAAGTCTGCAGATTGGAGAAGTTACAAAAAATCTGGCTATGATAAAGGTCATTTATGCCCAGCCGGTGACAAACGTTTTTCTAAAAAAGCACATGATGAAACTTTTTACACCTCAAACATTTCTCCTCAAAGGCATGATTTTAATGCAGGGATTTGGAATAAACTAGAACAAAAAACACGTTATTGGGCTAAAAAGTACAATCATTTATATGTGGTTACTGGTGGTGTTTTAAAACCCAACTTAAAAACCATAGGTAAAAATAAAGTTAGCGTTCCTAAACATTTTTATAAAATACTATTAGACTATACAAAACCAGAAATTAAAGCGATTGCTTTCTTACTACCTCATCAAAAAAGTAATAAACCTTTATATAGTTTTGTTGTTTCAATTGATGAGATCGAAAAGATTACTGGTATAGATTTTTTCCCTAACCTGCCTAATTCAATAGAAACAAAATTAGAGGCTTCTACTAATTACAAAAACTGGAGTTTTAGATAAAATAAAAAAACCGAGCAAATTGCTCGGTTTTAAATTTTTAAAAGTAAGTTATTACTATAATCCTGCTTTTTTCCAAGACCATCCAGAAACATCTACTTTAGTTCCTTTATTATATTTTTCTGAAGTTGAAGCATCTTTACCATCAATTTTAACGTTTGATAAAGCTCCACCATCTTTCATATCTATTTCTTTAGTATAACCTTCTAAATAAAGATTAGTTATAGTAGCACCAGATTGCTTTTTAAATTGTAAAGCTGTACCTCCTACAGATGAAATAGCTGTTACATTTTCAAAGTTAGGGTTGTTATTAAGTTTATCTCCTTCAAAAGCAGTTGAGAAACCTGATTTAGTATGAGAAATGTAAGTATTTGTTACTTTTCCATTCCATCCTTCAGTCCAATCTACTGAATCATCTTCATTGTTTTCTAAGTAAATATTTTTAACAGAAACTGTTCCTCCGAAAAACTCAATTCCATCGTCAGCTCCATTAATTACTGATACATTCTCTATTTTAGTACCAGAACCTACAGCATATAAAGAAACTCCATTATACTGAGAATCTAAATTAATTTGAGCACCAGTTCCTTTAATTACTAAATACTCGATAGATCCTGAATTATCATTATCTGTAGTACCTCCATATTTGAAACCTCCAACTTCAGCAGTTACATCAGTTCCTGCAGTTGTAGTTGCTTTACCACAAATTGTTAATCCTCCCCAATCTCCAGGGTTTTCAGCTGCAGATGACATTACTACTGGCTTAGCAGCTGTACCATTAATATTTATTTTTCCTCCTTTTAAAACAGCTATATAAACATCTGTTCCTTTAGGGTCAACAATAATTTTAGTTCCTGCATCAATATTTAAAGTAGCTCCATCTTTTACTATGTAAGATCCTTTTAAATTATATGTTTTATCAGCAGTTAATGTTACAGTACCAGTAACTTCACCTTGTAAAGGAGTAACGCTAGTAGCAACACCATTAATAAAGCTCCATCCAGAAATATCAACTTTAGTTCCAGTATTATAGTTTTTTGAAGTAGTTGCAGCAGAACCATCAATAATTACATTTGATAATGGTCCGTTATCTTTCATATCTATTTGCTTAGTGTAACCATCAAGATATAAGTTAGTAATAGTAGCTCCTGAAGTTTTCTTAAACTGTAATGCAGTACCTCCAACAATAGAAGTAGCTGTTAAGTTTATTAACTTAGGGTTCTTATTATCTTTATCTGCCTCAACAACAGTAGAAAAACCTTTTTTCGTATTTAAAATATACGAATTTTCAACAGTACCATTCCAACCTTCAGTCCAGTCAATGGCATCATCTTCTAAATTTTCTAAATAAATGTTTTTTGCAGAAACAGTTCCTCCAAAAAACTCTACTCCATCATCAGCTCCATTAAAAACTGCTATATTTTCTAAAACAGTACCAGAACCAACAGCATATAAAGAAACTCCATTATATTGAGAGTCTAAATTAATTTGAGCACCAGTTCCTTTAATTACTAAGTTTTTAATTACACCTGAATTATCGTTATCAGTTGTACCTCCGTATTTAAAACCTCCAACTTCAGCAGTTACATCAACCCCTGCAGTAGTAGTTGCTTTACCACAAATTGTTAATCCTCCCCAATCTCCAGGGTTTCCATCTGTAGAAGTCATAACAACTGGACTAGAATTTGTTCCATTAATGTTAATTTTTCCTCCTTTTAAAACAGCTAAATAAACATCAGTTCCTTTTTTATCTGCTATAATACTTGTTCCTGCAGGAATTGTTAATGATGCCCCATCAGCTATGATAAACGATCCTGTTAAATTGTATGAATTACCAGTTAAAGTATAACTTTCCTTTAACGTACCACTCATTACACCAGCTTTTAACTTAGCAACAACGTCAGATACCTGAGGTGGGATCACATCTGGATCATCACTTCCACAACTTGTGAAAGTTAAAGCAGCGATAGATAATGCTGATATACTTAAAATTTTAACTAAAGATTTTTTCATTTTGTTTTGTTATTTGTAAGTTTTGTTTTTCTCTGTGCAAAGAAATCAACCTTATCTTTTGTTTTATTTAACAGAATATTAATTATTCGTTATGAAAATCAACTAACTTTAATTTTAGGTTAACTGATTAAAATTTATAACTTAAGCTAAATGATACGTTTCTACCTTTTTTATAAAGACTTACTGTTTCATTAGTTTCAATCCCTGTATTTAAGTTCCTAACTAACTGAGTTTGTTCAATTTTAGGATCTAATAAGTTTCTACCCACTAATTTAATAGCTAAATTCTTTGTTAACTTTTTACTTAACACTAAATCAAGCGTAAAAAATCCTTTCTCTATAATCTCATCATTATATATAGTAGCTCTTTCAGCAAAATCTTCAGGCACACCTAATGCGAAAATTTTATCTGATGAATAATTACCTGTTAATGTAGCTATGAATTCATTCTCTTTTCTATTATTATAACTTAAAGATCCATTAAGAATTAAATCAGAAGCTCCTTGAAGATCAGACTTTACCTTATCTTTATATTGGAAATTTGGTAAAAGATCTTGGTTAAACCACATTTTAGTAATATTACCAGTAGCACTTAATATACTTTTGTCATCTTCATTGTTAATGATATTCATTTTACCCTCTAATTCAACACCATAAACATCTGCTTTTTCACCTGTATTAAAATAACTGAAGTATCCTGAAGAACCTCTAGTCATTACTAAGTTTATTGGGTTTTTAATTTGTTTATGGAATGCTGTAGCTGAAATTAACTCTGACCTAGATGGAAATAATTCCCATTTTAAATCTAAATTATACACATCTGATTTTTCAAGATTCTCATTTCCTAAAATAACACGACCTGAAGGAGATACATATCCAAATGGAGCTAACTCTTTAAATTCTGGTAAAGTTTGTGTGATACTAGATGCAAAACGAATAAAACTATTTTCGTTTAACTCATACTTTAAATTTACACTAGGAAATAAACTAGAATATACTTTATTAGCATTACCAAACCTATTTACACCGTCTGGACTAATATAGTTACCTACATTCCATACTACATCAATTTCATCCCTTTCAAATCTTAATCCGATATTACCAGATAATTTATTGTCAAATTTAAAATCAAAATTTGTGTAACCTCCTAAAGCTAAAAACTCACCTTTATAAGCATCTGGTAATTGTTCTCTTAAAGTTAATCCTGCACTTTCTCCTAATTGAAGTATTGATGATAATTCATCTATAGAAGCAGCTCTTACACCTCTTGCTCTAAAACCTTTAAAAGAAGATCTAAAACTTCTTTCTTTTTTACGAAAGTTTAAACCATAGTTTAACTTATACGGCTTTGCTTCATCTTCTTTTGCAAAACCTAAAGCCCACTTGTTTTCAATAAAAGCGTTATATTCTTTATCTTCAATTTTTTGGCTTGTTTTTCTTTGTTGATAATCTCCAACACTAGCAAACTCTATTAAAGAACTGTTGTCAACATCTAAAATATTCACTTCATTTCTAATTCTGTTTGGCTCTTCAGATAACACAAAATTATACCCAGTTGCCCAGTTTAAAGTATTGTTTTCATTCCACTTATGCTCACCCATTAATTGGTTAACAAACATAGTAGTTTGTTTAAAGTTTTGATCTCTAACAAAAGCTCCGTTTTCTTGTGGATCTTGATCAAAAACATATCCTTTTCCACTTCTACCTTGCTCATATAAGTTATCTACCCCTTTGTTTACAAAAAGAGTATTATACTTTAATTTATTATTATCGTTTAATTTTACCGCAACTCTAATATACCCAGTACTGTTTGTTCTTGCCATGAAGTTTTCTACATCACCTCCACTTTCAGAAAAAGATGTATTTAAAACATTTGCTCTAAAACTTCTAAACAAACCACTTCTATATTCATTTGATTTAGAATGAGAAGCTGAAGCTAAAACTCTCCATTTCTTTCCAAACAACTCAAACTTCTTAGCTCCTGACAAAGAAAAACTATAGTTAATAGGTGTACTAGCCTCTTTAGTATCCCATCCTTGTAACGTTAATTGATTTAATAAAGCGTATTTCTTTTTGTGAAATCCAAAAGTAACATCATCACTAATAATTGTTCTTCTAAAATTATCAACATCTAAAGCATTTGTATTTGCTCCACCGCTTAAACTTAATGAAAAACCGTTTTTAGAAAATTCTTTAGTAACAACATTTACGTTACCTGAAGCTTGATCTGTATAACTTGATGTATTGTATGTTTTACTGATTTCAACATTACTTATTACATTAGTTGAAAATAATCCTAAATCAATATTCTTGTTAGCAATGTCATCAGACGGAACTGGTAAACCATTCATTGTAGTAGATAAGTACCTATCTCCTAAACCACGGATATATATATTACCTGTTCCTTCACTTTGAGTTACCCCAGAAATTTTAGTAGTAGCTGTAGCTGCATCAGAAACTCCTTTTTTAGCTAATTCTAATGCTCCAATACTTTCTTTAATTACTGTAGCTTTCTTTTGTTTTAAAAGTAAAGCACTTTCTTTCTCTTTACTAACTGTTGCATTTATAATTACATTATCTAAAGCAACTCCTTCGTTTGGACCAAGTTCTTGATTAACTACAATAGTTTGATTAGCCTTAACAACAATTGCTTTTTCTACAGTTTCATATCCTACAAAACTAAAAACAAGAGTTTTATTTCCTGCAGGTACGCTAATAGAATACTTCCCATCAATATCTGTTGTCCCCCCAATTGATGTACCTTTAATATATACACTAGCAAAAGGTAAAGGCTCACCGTTCATTTCTTTATCTGTAACGGTTCCTGATACAGTTCCTTTGCTTTGTGAAAAGGCTAAATTACATAAGCTTAAAAAAGCTACAAACAATAATTTTTTCATTCTAACTTTAAATTCTGTTTATTTATCCTGCAAAAGTGGAGCAGTCTTGTAAAGCTAATGTTACCTGTAAATTATTGTTGTATTATTAGAATGTTTATTTAATGTTAACACCACAGTGTAATGTTACGAATGCATTAATTTTATATCACTAAAAAAGAAAGCTCATTTTTAAAGCTTTCTTTTTTACAATTTTCTTATTTTATAAATGACTTTAAGCATTTTGAAATACTTATTTAGTGTAGAACTTGAGGTGTATTTAATTTTTTAAAATTCTCAACATTTTCTTGGTAGATAAATATTCAAAATGTCGTTTTGTAATTTTAAATGTTTTATTTAAAATTACTGTTGCTGGTAATGAAAAAGCCCTGTTTTTTCTAGATGCCAGTAATAATGGGATTTGATGTATTGGCTGCCTATTCTTTCCTACCTCTTCATTAATATACTCTGCTTTTTCAAACGTTATATTTTTTTTGGATTCTGCATCCATTTTAACAGCATAATATTCTGAATTTAAAAGAGCAATTACTTCTGGGTTTTTAAAAGCAACTTTATTCATTTTTTTACAGTAGGCACACCAATTTGTATAAAATGAAATGAATACTTTTTTGGGTTTTACCGCCAAAGAATCATCTAACTGTTCAAAAGAAATCCAATTAATATTCTGCTTTTGCTGCCCAATAGCTGTAAAAGCAAAACACCCAAAGAAAAGAAGAAATAATATGTTCTTTTTAAAAAGTTTCATCTAATGAAATTTACCAAATTTTATACCAATAAAAAATGTTCTTGGCGCACTCGGACCGTAAACATAATCCGAATCTCTTGTTGCTCCAGTATCAAAATCATCCTGATAAGCATTAAACATGTTCTTTACACCCGCAGAAATGGTGGTCATAAAATTATCATTGAAATCAATATGAGATTCTAACTTTAAATTCAAATCAAAGAAATCTGTTACTTCGTTTAATTGTAAGAATCCTGTATCACTAATCACCCTTGGAACTGTCATCCCGCCAGTATATGTTCCTGTAAGGTCGACATTAAACTTTTCACTTGGAATCCATGCAGTGTTTAAGTACCCGTAAAAATTTGGGTTTCTTACAAACTCATTAACGACAATATCAGATTCTCCTGGAGTTCCATCAGTTTCAAATAAAACCTGAGGGTCGTCATATTTAGATTCTTGTAAAGTTCCTCCTAGTTGAAATTGCCACTTAGGATTTGGAGAAATTCCAAATTCAAAATTGACTCCATAAACTTTAGCTCCTGAACCATTTCTAACTTCTTCTACTATAGAACCATTTGGTAATGCAGAACCAGTACTTACCAATGTAAAAGGATTTTTTAATGTTGTATAAAAACCTTCTAACAAAAAATCCAATTGTAATAAATTAATGTTTTTAGAAAAATTTAAAGAACCAGTATAAGCATTGGAAAACTCAGTTTTTAAATCATCAGAAAGAATTACAAATTGAGGTTCCCCACCTACACTAGAGATATGAACATCTTCATTAAATGCTTGTGGCGCTCTAAAACCTCTTGCGTAACCACCTCTAAATTTTAGCGCATCAGTAAATTGATATGAAATAGTTAATCTTGGTGAAAAAGTTGTTTGACTCACTTCAATATTTCTTGCAATTGTACCAATAGTATAATTTCCATCTATGTTTACATTATCCAAACGAGCACCAATCAATGCTGTAAATTTTTCCGATGCTTTCCACTCATATTGCCCATAAACACCAAACGATTTTACAGATTGATCTACCAAACGATTGTAACCTACTATTTCATCTTTGGTAGAGGTAAAATTGTATTCTGCCCCCACAGTTAAAACATCTTTACTTTTAAGTGATTTTGTAAATTGTAAACCATTAACCCAAGCTAAATCTTTAGTAGTTCCAAAAGCATTGTTCGCTAAAATACTGTCTTGTTTAGTTTTTCCACCACCAAGACCACCATAATAACTACCTCTATCGGTGTTAGACATAGAAGTGTAAATTTGAAATTTACCAGAATTATCTTTAGTATACAGTTCATAATCTATACCACCAATAAAAGTATCATGATCTAATTCTTCAGTAATATCTGTAAATTGAGGAGAAAGATTTAACTTATTTCCACCACGTCTGTATTCTTTAATAGAATTCAAATTCATAGAAATTCTACTTTTTTCAGTTGGTTTCACAAAGGCTTTAGCACCAACAGTTGTATTTTTTAACTTTACTAACTCTGTAAAACCATCACCGTTTACATCAAGGCTTTCACGATTTCTGTTCATTCCAAATAATGAGATACCACTATTCAAATCATCAGCAACTACAGAAGTATTAAATGTTAATGTTCTATCGAGTGCTTTACCATCAATGAAGGCAAAATTAGATCCAATTTCCCAGGTGTTTAAAACAGGATCTTTAGTAATAACGTTTACTGTTCCTGCAATAGCACTAGAACCGTATAAAGCAGAACCTCCACTTCTAACAACTTCAATTCGTTCAATAATATTAGTTGGTATTTGCTCTAAACCATATACACCTATTAGTGATGTAAAAACAGGTCTACTATTTAATAAAACTTGTGTATAGCCACCATCTAATCCATTTAAACGAACCTGTGTAAACCCACAGTTTTGACAGTTAGTTTCAACTCGAACACCAGGCGCATAATTTAAACCGTCTGCCATTGACGCAGATTGAGTTGCAGTTAGTAAGCGAGGTTTTATTGTTGAAACAACAACAGGAGTTTCTTTACGTTCTACTCTGTTTCTTGTAGCACTAATAACCACTTCATCTAAACCTAAAACATCTTCAAACAATTCAAAGTTTAAATTTAATTTTTCATTATTTTTAATTATTATTTCTTTGGATGCTTTTCTGAATCCTTGCGAACTCACTTGGATAGTGATTTTACCCGCAGGAAGATTTAACTCATAAAACCCTTTTTCATTGGAAGTTACTCCATAAGTTCCTCCTTTTACATATACAAAAGCAAATGGAACGGGTTTATTTTCGAATGTTATTTTTCCTGATACCGTCTGACTAAAAATAGAGTACGTTATTTGTAAAAATAAAAATACTGAAAGAATTATTTTTTTTCTCATTGTAAAGTAATGTTTTTGCAAATATATTACTATTGCAACTAAGTTGCAATAGTAATATACCCCTGCGACATTTTTTGTTTTTTTTGCAAAGTTAAAATAATTTTTAGATTAATCTAAAAATATGTTTACATAAAACAAAAACTGTATATTTGTCCCTGAATACAATAGATTTATGTTTAGCCAAACCGAAGAAAATTACATCAAAGCAATTTATCACCTAGATAGCATCTCCTCAAAAGGGATTAGTACTAATGCTATTGCAAAAAAACTAGATACAAAAGCTTCTTCAGTAACAGACATGATAAAAAAACTTTCTGAAAAAAAAGTTGTCATCTATAAAAAGTATCAAGGTGTTACATTAACTGACTTTGGCAAAAAAACTGCCGCTAATATTATACGTAAACATCGTTTATGGGAAGTTTTTCTTGTAGAAAAATTAAACTTCTCATGGGATGAAGTACATGAAGTGGCTGAGCAATTAGAACATATTAAATCACCAAAACTTATAAATGAACTAGACGCTCTTTTAGACTACCCAAAAAGAGATCCTCATGGTGACCCTATACCTGACAAAGACGGTAATTTACAAACCATTGAAAAAAGTTTATTATCATCATTACAAAAAGGAGAAACAGGTATTTGTGTAGGGGTTGATGATAGCTCTTCTAAATTCTTGAAATTTTTAGACAAACAAGGAATTGCGCTAGGAAAAGAAATAGAAATTCTAGAAAAAGAACCATTTGATGAGTCATTACAAATAAAAATAAATGGTCAAGCAATTACAATATCTAACAAAGTTGCCAACAATATATACATTCAAAAACATTAACATGAAAAAAACTATAATGCTACTTATTATTTTAATAATGATAAGTTGTAATAAAAAATCAACAAAAGGAAACGGCAAATTAAATATTGTTACCACTACCACAATGATCACTGATTTGGTAAAAAACATTGGTGGCAAACAGATAAACGTTAATGGACTTATGGGAGCTGGTGTTGATCCTCATTTATACAAAGCAAGTGAAGGAGATGTTTCAAAATTATTTAACGCAGATGTCATAATTTATAACGGCTTACATTTGGAAGGGAAACTTGAAGAAGTTTTTGAAAAAATGAAGCATCAAAACAAAAAAATTATAGTTGCATCAGACACTATAAAAAAAAGCAACTTAATTGGATCTGAAAATTTTGCTTCAAATTACGACCCTCACATTTGGTTCGACATCTATAATTGGTCTAAAATAACATCATATATATCAAACAAATTGATCAAGTTAGATCCTAAAAACGAATTGATTTATAAAAAGAATACACAAGAGTATTTAATAAAATTAAAAAAACTAAATTCTCAAATCAATTCAAAAATAAATGAACTACCTGAAAGTAAAAGAGTATTAGTAACTGCTCATGACGCCTTTAATTATTTTGGAAGACAGCATAAATTCAATGTCGTTGGCTTACAAGGCTTATCAACTGCTACTGAAGCTGGCGTACAAGATGTCCAAAAGCTAGCAAAATTTATTATTACTAATAAAATAAAAGCAATTTTTGTAGAAAGTTCAGTACCAAAACGAACTATTGAAGCTTTAAAAGAGGCTGTAAACGCTCAAGGTCATCAAGTTTTAATTGGAGGTACTTTATATTCGGACGCATTAGGGAACAAAGGAACCGTTGAAGGAACTTACACAGGAATGTACAATTATAATGTTAACACTATTGTTGACGCTCTAAAATAAGATGAATACAGAATACGCAGTAACCATAGATGATTTAACAGTAGCTTATAACTATAAACCTGTACTATGGGATATTGATTTAGCAATTCCAGAAGGAGTTCTTATGGCGATTGTTGGACCCAACGGAGCAGGAAAATCAACCTTAATAAAATCAATTTTAGGAATTATAAATCCTATTGCTGGTAGCGTTACCATTTACGGAAAACCATACAGTAAACAACGAAAGCTAGTTGCCTACGTTCCACAAAAAGGAAGTGTTGACTGGGATTTCCCGACAACAGCTCTAGACGTAGTTATGATGGGTACATATGGTAGCCTCGGATGGATAAAACGCCCAGGGAAAAACGAAAAGAAAACAGCCTTAGAAGCTTTAGAGAAAGTAGGAATGTTAGCTTTTAAAAACAGACAGATTTCTCAACTTTCTGGAGGGCAACAACAACGTGTGTTTTTGGCTCGTGCCTTAGCTCAAAATGCATCAATATATTTCATGGATGAACCTTTTCAAGGTGTAGATGCAACCACTGAAATAGCAATTATCAATATTTTAAAAGAATTAAGAAAAGCTGGAAAAACTGTAATAGTAGTACATCACGATTTACAAACAGTTCCTGAATATTTTGACTGGGTTACTTTTTTAAATGTAAAGAAAATAGCAACCGGACCGGTTAAAGAAATTTTTAATGATAACAATTTAACCAAAACATACGGTATAAACTATAAAGTAAGTGTACAACAATAATGGATTTACAAGAATACTTTAAACTTATCTTTTCAGACTACACACTTCGCACAATTACAATTGGAACTGCAATTC
The DNA here is from genome assembly GCA_042093175.1 of Tenacibaculum sp. Taxonomy (GTDB): domain Bacteria; phylum Bacteroidota; class Bacteroidia; order Flavobacteriales; family Flavobacteriaceae; genus Polaribacter. Next base: position 43,249 of record JBELFC010000002.1, read on the forward strand.
TTGGTGCAATATGTGGTATGCTAGGAAGTTTTGCTGTATTAAGAAAACAAAGCTTGCTTGGTGATGCTATTTCTCACGCTTCACTACCTGGTATCGCTATTGCTTTTTTAATTACTGGTACCAAAGACACTTATATTTTATTATTAGGAGCATTAATCAGTGGCCTTATAGGTGCTTTTTGGATTCGTGGTATTGTAAAAAACACACATTTAAAAACTGACACAGCACTAGGTTTAATCCTTTCTGTTTTTTTTGGTTTTGGTATGCTACTTTTAACATTTATCCAAAAACAACCAAACGCTAATCAATCGGGGTTAGATAAATTTTTATTTGGACAAGCAGCTACATTACTAATCAACGATGTATGGTTTATGGCTATTATTACAGGTATTTGCTTAGTTATATTACTTCTTTTCTGGAAAGAATTCAAAATTTTACTGTTTGATGCTGACTATGCCAAAACTCTAGGCTTCAACATAAGGTTTATCGATATTCTAATTACTACCTTTATAGTATTAGCCATTGTTTTAGGACTTCAAACTGTAGGAGTTGTTTTAATGAGCGCTATGCTTCTAGCTCCAGCGGCAGCAGCTCGTCAATGGACAAACAAATTAAGTACTATGGTTATCCTTGCGGCAATTTTTGGAGCTTTTTCTGGGGTAATAGGAACAGGTATTAGTGCTAGCCAATCTAATTTATCAACTGGTCCAGTAATAGTTCTTGTTGCTGCAATCTTTGTTATTTTTTCTTTTATCTTTTCACCTTCTCGAGGGCTTCTTTTTCGTCAAATTCGATTTTTAAAAAATCGACGCGACTTAAAACTACACAAAACATTATCTTTTATGTTCGACATCGTTAAAACTCACGAAGATAAATCACATCCTCACGCGGTAAAAATTTTAAATAATTTTCAAGGATACACTAGAAACACCTTAAAAAAACTAGAGGAAAGAGACTACATTAATGTAAATGGAAGAATGTGGTCTATGACAGAAAAAGGATTTCAATTTGCCGGAAACCTGTACAATCAAAATTTAAAAAATGAGTAGCGCTCAAATAGAAATACAATTAATAGCAAGCATAGTTGCAATAGCCTGTGCAATTCCTGGTACTTTTTTAGTATTACGAAAAATGGCGTTAATTAGCGACGCCATCAGTCACTCTATACTACCTGGTTTAGTTATAGGTTTTTTTATCACACACGATTTAAATTCTCCCTTACTAATTTTAATGGGAGCTTTATCTGGTATTTTAACTGTTGTATTAGTAGAATACATTCAAAGAACCAAATTAGTTAAGGAAGACACAGCAATCGGGCTCGTTTTTCCAGCCCTATTTAGTATTGGAGTTATTTTAATTGCTAAAAATGCTAATGATGTACATTTAGATGTTGATGCAGTTTTACTTGGAGAACTTGCCTTCGCTCCTTTTGATCGACTTCTAATTAACGATGTTGATTTAGGCCCCAAATCAATATGGGTAATAGGAACCATTTTATTAATAACAACAACACTTGTAATTACATTTTTTAAAGAATTAAAAATTAGCACTTTTGACACTGGACTAGCAACTGCTTTAGGCTTTTCACCTGTTGTTATTCATTATGGATTAATGAGTATTGCCTCAATAACAACCGTTGGTGCATTTGATGCCGTTGGTGCTATTTTAGTAGTAGCTTTAATGATAGCTCCTGCTGCAACAGCATATTTACTTACAAATGATTTAAAAAAAATGTTAACTCTTTCTATAGTTTTTGGTGTTTTCTCAGCTATATCAGGTTACTGGGTAGCTCATTGGCTAGACGCTTCTATTTCTGGATCAATGACAACAATGTTAGGTTTAGTATTTTTAATTGTTTATTTATTCGCCCCAAATAAGGGACTAATCTCTGTATTATACAGAAACAAACAACAACAAAAGGAAGTTCAACTTCTTACTTTTTTACTACACCTTAACAATCATTCAGAAGAAAAAGAGAGACACATAAATCATTTAAATGAACATATTAATTGGCATAAACTTAAATCTAAACAAATAGTAGAGTTAGCCGAGAAAAACAACATGATAAGTATTAACAAAAATATTATTTCACTTACCTCAAAAGGTAAATTATTTACCGAAAAAGCAATTGATTACATTATAACTAATGATGATACTGAAATAGAATCAATGAAAAACGATTTCTTTCTATTTAGAGGGTAATAAATCTTTAACAACACTACCAATTCTTTTACTTGTTACTTGGCATAAAAAAAACTATTTTGCATTAAATTAAAAATTCCGTGCAAGCACCTTCAAGCTTCAACATATATAATGCTTCAGCTGGAAGTGGGAAAACTTTTACACTGGTTAAAGAATACCTTAAAGTACTTTTACAATCAGAAGATATTTTTCATTTCCAAAAAATACTAGCCATAACTTTCACCAATAAAGCAGCTGGAGAAATGAAAGAACGTGTATTAGAAAATTTACAAATTTTTTCTGAAGGAGGAGAAAATGATTTATTAAAAGCAATATTAAACGAAACCTCTGTCGATAAAAAAATCATTGAAAAGCGCAGTAAAAAAATAATAGACACTATTTTACAAAATTATGCAGCCTTCTCAATAACAACAATTGATAGTTTTACTCACAAAATAATTAAAAGTTTTGCTTTTGATTTAGGGCTGTCATTAAATTTCGAAGTAGAAATGGACGCCATTTCATTATTAAGCGAAGCCGTAGATGTACTTATTTCAAAAATTGGTACAGACAAAGATATCACCAAACTTCTTATTCAATTTTCTCTTGACAAAACGGACGATGATAAATCTTGGGATATCTCTAGAGAACTTAATGATATTTCAAAAATTTTATTAAATGAAGACGACACAAAGCACTTTAAAGAATTATCTACAAAAACACTTGAAGATTTTAACATCCTAAAAAAAAATCTATCCTTTAGCAAAAAGGAATTACTATTAAAAATAAAAAAAACTGGAGAAGATGCTTTAACCATTATTCATCGTGAAGGGTTGGAACCCAAAAATTTTACACGTGCTACTTTTCCTAAATTTTTAAAAGACTTAAGTGAATTCAGCTCTAAGTTTGATTATAAAAAACGTAGTGAAACAATAGAGAAAGCTATTGAAAAAAATAATTTCTATACAAAAACAGCAACAAGTGAAGTTGTTAATTCAATTGAAAGTATACTTCCAAAATTAATTGATTTATACCATCAAAGTAAAGTTATTTATGGAGAGCTTATACTTTCTGAATTAGCACTAAAAAGCATAACCCCTTTAGCTGTTTTAAACAACATAAACACCGAGTTAAACGCCATAAAAGAAGAAAACAATATTCGTTTAAATGCTGAGTTTAATCAACTAATATCAAACAATATAAAAGACCAACCAACTCCATTTATTTATGAACGAATTGGCCAACGCTTTATGCATTACTTTATTGATGAAATGCAAGACACCTCTGTATTACAATGGAAAAATTTAATTCCATTAATAGACAATGCATTAGCTCAAGAGAAAAGTAATTTACTTTTAGTTGGAGACGGAAAACAAGCTATATACAGGTGGAGAGGTGGAAAAGCGGAGCAATTTATCAACCTTGGAACAGAAGGAGGAAATTCAAAAAACCCGTTTCAGGTACAAAAAACAATAAAAACCTTAGATACTAATTATAGGAGCTATTCAGAAATAATCAATTTCAACAATCATTTTTTTCAACACATTGCTAACTTTTTACAAAATGAAAAGTACAAGCAAATATTTATTGAAGGAAACAAACAGTTAGAGAACTCAAAAGAAGGTGGATATATAACGATCTCTTTTTTAGAAAAATTAGAAGATAAAGATGAAAATATTATAAAATACCCTAGAAGAGTATTCGAAACCATTAAGCAACTAGAAACCGAATTTTCTTTACATGAAATATGTGTACTAGTTCGTAAAAAAAATGATGGAATAGCTGTTGCTAATTATTTATCTGAAAACAACATCCCTATAGTTTCTTCTGAAACCTTATTACTTAAAAACAATAGCAAAGTAAACTTTATTATTGACATACTTCAAATAATACAGCATCCTTCAGATAAAGAAACTTTCTTAGAAGTCTTATATTTTTTACATCATCATTTAACCATCAAAGAAGACAAACATAGTTTTATAGCTAAACACATAAAACTTTCTACATTTATCTTTTTTGAAGAATTAAAAAATTACAATACAAATTTCAATAGCATACATTTTAACCAACTTCCATTTTATGAAAAAATAGAAGAAATCATACGAGGTTTTAATTTAATTAATACTTCAAATGCCTATATTCAATTTTTCCTAGATGTAGTATTAGAACAACAAAGAAAAGGCACAGACATTCAAAACTTCTTGGATTACTGGAACCGAAAAAAAGAAAATTTAAGTATTGTAGCCCCAGAAAGTGCAGACGCAGTTCAAATAATGACTATTCACAAATCTAAAGGATTAGAATTCCCTATTGTAATATTTCCCTGTGATTTAGACATATACAATCAAATAAATCCAAAAACCTGGTTAAACGAACTTCCCCATAACTATAACGGTTTTAAAGAACTACTAATTCCATTTAATAAAGATTTAAATTTTATCAGTAATAAAGGGGCAAAGATATACCAACAGCAAAGAGAAGAACTAGAACTTGATAACTTAAACTTATTATATGTGGCACTAACAAGATCAGTTGAACAGTTACATATTATTACTGAAAAAAGAATTAACAAAGCTGGTGAAAATACGAACTACTATTCTGGTCTTTTTATCAATTACCTAAAGAAGAAAGGTATCTGGAATAATGAAGAATCAATTTTTACTTTTGGAACCAAAGAAAGAGTTAGTAAAAAAACAAGCATAGAAAAAACCTCTTCAAAAACTCAAGAGAAATTCATTTCATCACCATGGCAAGATCATAATATATATATGTTAGCCAGCGCATCAAAACTTTGGAACACCAAACAACAAAAAGCTATTGAATACGGAAACCTTATTCATGAAATGATGTCCAAAATTTATTCTGAAACAGATATTCAATCAGTTATTAATTCATATAATAATCAAGGGCTAATACACAAAGATGCTATTCCAGAAGTAGAACATATTATAAAAAAGATTGTTCAGCATCCTCAACTATCAGAGTTCTTTTCAGATAATATTACTGTATACAATGAAAGAGAAATAGTAACAATTGATAATCAAATCATAATTCCTGACAGATTAGTTTTCAAGAATAACCAAGTAACAATTATAGATTATAAAACAGGTATTCCTTCAAAAAAACACCATCAACAAGTATTAAAATATTCACAAGTATTAAAATCAATGAACTTTACTATTTTAAAAAAACTACTCATATATATTAATGAAGAAATTTCGGTTGAAGAAGTTTAATCGAAAAACTTAAACTTTGTAACTTTACAAACTTTAAATACAAACAACATGTACGGAAATATAAAAGATCATTTACAAAAAGAAATCCAAGATATTAAAGATGCTGGGTTATATAAATCAGAACGTATAATTACATCATCACAAGATGCTGTAATTAAAGTTTCAACTGGAGAAGAAGTAATAAACTTCTGTGCTAACAATTACTTAGGACTGTCAAATAATCCTGAAGTTATTCAAGCTGCAAAAGATGTTATGGACACCCATGGATTTGGAATGTCTTCAGTAAGATTCATTTGTGGAACACAAGATATACATAAACAATTAGAACAAAAGATAGCAGAATTCTACCAAACTGAAGACACTATTTTATATGCAGCTGCTTTTGATGCAAATGGTGGTGTTTTCGAGCCTCTACTAACAAAAGAAGATGCAATCATTTCTGATAGTTTAAATCATGCTTCAATTATAGACGGTGTTCGTTTATGTAAAGCTGCTCGCTATCGTTATAATAATAATGATATGGTTTCTTTAGAAGAACAGCTTATAGAAGCCAATAAACAAAATCATAGGTTTAAAATAATAGTTACTGATGGTGTTTTTTCAATGGATGGCATTGTTGCTAAATTAGATGAAATATGCGATTTAGCCGATAAATACGATGCATTAGTTATGGTAGATGAATGCCATGCAGCTGGTTTTATTGGTAAAACAGGGCGTGGGACACTAGAATTAAAAAATGTTTTAGGTAGAGTTGATATTGTAACTGGTACATTAGGTAAAGCTCTTGGTGGAGCAATGGGTGGATACACTACAGCAAAAAAAGAAGTAATAGAAATTCTACGTCAACGCTCTCGTCCATACTTATTCTCAAACTCTTTAGCCCCAGCAATTGTTGGAGCTTCTTTAAAAGTATTTGACTTATTATCTAAAGACACTACCTTACGAGATAAGCTAGAATGGAATACTAATTATTTCAGAAGTGAAATGGAAAAAGCTGGTTTTGATTTAGTAGGAGCAGATGCTGCTATTGTACCAGTAATGCTTTATGATGCAAAACTTTCTCAAATCATGTCTGAAAAACTATTAGATGAAGGGATATATGTTATTGGTTTCTTTTACCCAGTAGTGCCAAAAGAACAAGCGCGCATAAGAGTTCAGCTTTCTGCAGCCCATGATAAAAAACACTTAGATAAAGCAATAAACGCGTTTATTAAAATTGGTAAAGAACTAAAGGTAATATAGATAATAGTCTAAAAAAACTTGCTTTTCTTGTAAGTTTTTGTAGATTTGTTTTTGTAAATAAGTTTTAACAACTTACATTTGCGTTGTATATAAACGAACTTTTAATTTAAATTTTTAATAATGAAACACTTAAAATTAGCTGTGATGGCTTTGTTTACGTTCGCAACAATTGGAACGGCAAGCGCACAGGATTCAGACAATCCATGGGTAGTTGGATTCGGAGTTAACGCTGTTGACTTTAGACTTTCAACTGAATTTAGCGAATACGCTAAAGATTACATCGGTACTAGTGACTGGAATATCTTACCTTCAGTTTCAAGAATTTCTGTTGACAGATACTTAAACGATGGATTTACATTACAATTAGCTGGTTCTTTAAACAAAATTGAAACATTTAGTCGTGAAAACGATATGGATGAGCTTTATTGGGCTATCGATGCAAGCGTAAAATATGACTTAAACAATTTGTTTGGTGATACTTCATGGTTCGATCCTTATGTATACTTAGGTGGTGGTTACGCTAACTTAGGAGACTTAGGAGAGGGAACTTTAAATGCTGGTGTAGGTTTTAACACTTGGTTTAACGAAAACTTAGGTTTAAACTTCCAATCTGGTGGTAAAAAAGAATTTTCTGACAAAGTTCAGGATCACTTCCAACACTCTATAGGATTAGTTTTCAAATTTGGAGGAAAAGACACTGACGGTGATGGTGTTTATGACAAAGATGATGCATGTCCTGAAGTTGCTGGTTTAAAAGAATTCAACGGATGTCCTGATGCTGATGGCGATGGAATCAAAGATTCTGATGATGCATGTCCTGAAGTTGCTGGTTTAGCTGCTTTAAACGGATGTCCTGATGCTGATGGTGATGGTATTGCTGATAAAGATGATGCATGTCCTACTAAAGCTGGAACTAAAGCTATGAACGGATGTCCTGATGCTGACGGTGACGGTGTTGCTGACAATACAGATAAATGTCCAACTCAAGCTGGTCCTGCTGCAAACGGTGGTTGTCCTTGGCCTGATACTGACGGAGACGGTGTATTAGACAAAGATGACAAATGTCCTAATGTAAAAGGTGTAGCGTCTAACAATGGGTGTCCTGAAGTAATCATTAAAGAAGAAGCTGTTAAGAGATTAAATGATTTCGCAAGAGCTATTTACTTTAACTCAGGAAGAACTACATTTAGAGCTGGAGTAAGCGGAAAATTAGATTTAATTGGTGGTATCATGAAAGAATACCCTAAAGCTAACTTTAGCATCCAAGGTCATACTGATAGTCAAGGTAGAGCTGCTAACAACTTAAAATTATCTGAAAGAAGAGCTAAAGCTGTTTTAGATTACTTAATCAACACAGCTGGTATCCCTGCTAACAGATTAACTTCTGCTGGTTTTGGAGAAGATTACCCAATTGCTGATAACAAAACAAGAGCTGGTAGAGCTCAAAACAGACGTGTAGAAATTAAATTAGTAAAATAATTTAAACACGCACTGAATACAAAAAGGCCTCACTTATAGTGAGGCTTTTTTTTTACAGAAAAAATGCGTAAAAATATCTTCAAACATTTTTAAATTCGCTATTAAAAATTTACCTTTGCACCTTGAAAAAATGAGTTAATTCTCACTTAACAAAATAAATAACTTTAATTACATATAAGTAATGTCTACAATAACAGGTAAAGTTTCTCAAATAATTGGTCCAGTTATCGATGTTGAGTTTAATACAGAAAATGCTGAATTACCAAAAATTTATGATTCATTAGAAATTAAAAAAGCTGATGGCTCAATTTTGGTTCTAGAAGTTCAACAACATATTGGTGAAGATACGGTTCGTACTATTTCAATGGATGCAACTGATGGTTTAAGTAGAGGTGCAGAAGTTGTAGCTACTGGTAACCCTATCCAAATGCCAATAGGTAATGACATTTATGGTCGTTTATTTAATGTAACTGGTGATGCTATCGATGGTTTAGGTAACTTACCTAAAACAGGTGAAACTGGTTTACCAATACACCGTTTGGCTCCTAAATTTGACGAATTATCTACTTCTACTGAAGTGTTATTTACAGGTATTAAAGTAATTGATTTAATTGAGCCTTACGCAAAAGGAGGTAAAATTGGATTATTTGGTGGTGCCGGAGTTGGTAAAACTGTATTAATTCAAGAGTTAATTAACAATATAGCAAAAGGACACGGAGGATTATCTGTATTTGCTGGTGTAGGTGAAAGAACTCGTGAAGGAAATGACTTATTAAGAGAAATGTTAGAATCAGGAATTATCAAATATGGTGATGATTTCATGCATTCTATGGAAGATGGTGGATGGGATTTATCTAAAGTAGACAAACCTGGAATGAGAGACTCAAAAGCAACGTTTGTTTTTGGACAAATGAATGAGCCACCTGGAGCACGTGCACGTGTTGCTTTGTCAGGATTAACAATAGCTGAATATTTCCGTGATGGAGCTGGTGAAGCTCAAGGTAAAGATGTTTTATTTTTCGTAGATAATATATTCCGTTTTACTCAAGCAGGTTCTGAGGTATCAGCTTTATTAGGACGTATGCCTTCAGCCGTAGGTTACCAACCAACCTTAGCTACAGAAATGGGAGCAATGCAAGAACGTATTACTTCTACTAAGAAAGGATCTATTACATCTGTACAAGCAGTTTATGTACCTGCAGATGATTTAACGGATCCAGCACCTGCTACAACTTTTGCTCACTTAGATGCTACTACAGTATTATCTCGTAAAATTGCTGAGTTAGGTATTTATCCAGCAGTTGATCCATTAGATTCTACTTCAAGAATTTTAACAGCAGAAGTATTAGGTGATGAACACTATAACACAGCACAAAGAGTAAAAGAAATTTTACAACGATATAAAGAATTACAAGATATTATTGCTATTCTTGGTATGGAAGAATTATCTGAAGAAGATAAGTTAGTAGTTCACAGAGCACGTCGTGTACAACGTTTCTTATCTCAACCATTCCACGTAGCTGAACAATTTACTGGAATTCCAGGATGTTTAGTTGATATTAAAGACACTATTAAAGGATTTAATATGATTATGGATGGTGAATTAGATAAGTATCCAGAAGCAGCTTTTAACTTAAGAGGTTCTATTCAAGAAGCAATTGATGCTGGAGAAAAAATGTTAGCAGAAGCGTAAACCAGTTTTAAGTTTTAAGTTTTGAGTTATATGATAACTAAAAACTAAAGCTAAAAGCTAAAAACTTTAAAATTATGTTTTTAGAAATCGTAACTCCAGAAGCTATTTTATTTTCATCGAAAGTAGATTCTGTTACTGTACCTGGTATAGATGGTGAATTTCAAATGCTAAATAATCATGCTCCTATAGTATCTATTTTAGATAAAGGGAACGTTAAAATCCATGTACATACACAAAGTGATTTATCTTTTGATGATTTACATGGCAGTATTGAAAGATTACCTGCTGATAATAAAGTTTTAACTTTAAACATCAAATCTGGTACAATAGAAATGAAAGATAATAAAGTAATTATTCTTGCTGATTAATTAACTTTAAAAATTATAAAAAAGCCAAATACAATGTGTGTTTGGCTTTTTTTATTTAGAATATATACCTCTATTTTATTTATCTTTGTACTTATGAATACAACTTTTTTATTTATTGGCGGCCCTGAGATTTTTATTATACTTTTAATAGTTGTAATGCTTTTTGGAGCTGATAAAATTCCTGAAATAGCGAGAGGCTTAGGAAAAGGTATGAGACAAATAAAAGACGCTACAAATGATATTAAAAAGGAAATTAATGATAGCGCAAAAAATCAAGGAATAGATACAGACTTTGTTCGTGATATAAATAAAGAAGTTAATGATGTTAAAGATAACATCGACGACTTTACAGGGCCAATAAAGCGTAAACTATAAGAATTAATTCTACTTAACCCTTGTTATAGTTAAACCATCTCTTATTGGTAATAAAACAGTTTCTAAGCGAGAATCTTCTTTAAGCAACCTATTATATGCTAAAAGAGTTTTGGTGTCAATATCCTTAGGGTTTAGGTCTTCTACTACTTTACCACTCCACAATACATTATCAGATAATATAACGCCACCTTTATTCATCTTACCTATTATTAATTCAAAATAATTTAAGTAATTTGATTTATCTGCATCAATAAAAACTAAGTCAAATGTTGATTTAATCGATGGTATGATTTCGATAGCATTTCCAGTATACTGTTTAATTTGACTTTGGAAACCAGACTTTTCAAAATACTTAAGTTGTAACTCTTCTAACTCTTCGTTTTTATCAATAGTATGCAGTAGTCCTTCTTTATATAATCCTTCAGCTAAACATAAAGCTGAATAACCAGTATAAGTTCCAATTTCTAAAATTGACTTTGGCTGTATCAATTTTGAAATCATTGACAATACTCTTCCCTGAAAAGCTCCACTTAACATTCTAGGATTTAAAACCTTTTGCCAGGTTTCTCTATTTAATTCTTTTAATAATTGAGGCTCATTTTGAGAATGCTTAACAGCATAATCATCAATTAAATCAGGTAAAAAATTCATAATTATTATACTTATAATGACAAAATTAAAAAAACGGAATTTATCTTTACAACAAATTCCGTTTCAATCTAACAAAAAATCAAAAATTGGTTTTTTTAAAAAACCAAAAAAAAATTAACTTATCTCTTTTATCTTTTGTTTTAAAGCAATTTTTGCTTCATCAGATAAAGAGAATTTTTTTGCCTTACATTCAGCAGCATTTCTTTTATATACTCTAGTTAAAATATTATTTTGTTTAGAGTAAAGCCTACAAATTTTACATACCAAAACATGTAAATTAAGCTGAATTTTTTCAAATAAAGAAGCTTCCCCGTATTGTGCCTTATCACAAATAGCCGTAGCTTCATCACAAGTTATTTTAAACTTTTTAAACATAAAATTAATTATTAAACCAGTTCTTTTCCATACAATTTCTAAGTTGAGTTCTTGCTCTATGAATAATAACCCATAGATTCGACGGCGTAATATCTAGTTCCTTACAAATTTCTTCTGTTTCAAACTCTTGAATTGTTTTCATCCTAAAAACCATAGCATATTTTTCAGGCAAACCATCAATACATTTATCTATTTGAGTTTTAAGCTCACTGTTTTCAATTGTATGATCTGCTTCATTTCTCCATGACTGTGGTACACGTTCTTCAATCCAATTACCTTCGTTCTCTCCACCTTCGTAAAAATTCATTCTCACTTCAGCTTTTCCTTTTTTTGAATTTATTTTTCGATAATAATCAATAACTTTTCGCTTCAAAATAGAAACAAGCCAAGTTCTTTCTGTAGACTTACCTTCAAAATTTTTTGCGGATTTTAAACCAGCAAAAAAAGTTTCTTGAACTAAATCTTTTGCTATTGCTTCATTATTGACACGAGCTACAGCGTAATTGTATAAATAATCTGCATACGCATCTACCCATTTATCGGGGGATAATGTATTATTGTTTTCCTTCGGGTTCATTAGGTCAAATATACATTATTTTTTATTTAAAAGAAGTACTATAAATTCTACTTAAACCGTTAGGTAAAGTATTAATAGTACTAATGATTTCTTTTAAAGTTTGTTTACTTTTCATTTTGTTAGGTACATTACTCCTACTAGAAGTAAAATATAAAACACTAGTATTAATGTCAATAAACGGACAATAATCTAAATTTTTTGAATTTATTCTATCTCCTAAGTTTTTAGCAGGCAACCAATTACCATTTTTATCTTTTTTACTTATGTATAAATCTCCTCTACCCAAATCATCTTTTCTACCATAAGAAGTAAAAATAATAACCTTTTCATGTGGTGAAACATAAGCATTAAACTCATATTTTTCACTATTAATTGCTGAACTTAAAGGTACAGGTTTTGTATATTCATTATTTATAAATCTACTTACATAAATATCTTCTTTTCCTTTAGAGCTTGAATATTCTGCTGTAAAAAACAAATCTCCTTTATTCGTTACTGAAGGATAAAACTCATTCTTATTAGTGTTAATTGTTTCACCTACACTAATTGGATCAGACCATTTATCATTCAGTGTAGCTCTTTGCACATACCATATATCAATATCCTTTTTAACATCAGTTGAACTAGCATTCCTATTAGAGGCAAAAAATAACTTTAATCCGTCAGGAGATAAAAACGGTTCTAAATCTTTAAACTCACCTGAAAAGCTAACGATTTCAGGATCACTCCAATTATTACCTGTTTTTTTTATAAAAGCTATGAAAGAATATTCTTTACGATAACTTTCAATAGTAAAGTAAATTTCATTTTTATTACTACTCATAGAAAAATCACGGACATTTGGCAAGGTTTTAAAAGTTTCTGGAGAAAAAAGAGTAACCTCTTGTGAAAAACAATTGTGAGTTAACAAAAAAAATAAAATCACTTTTTTCATTCTTATTTCTTTAAAGCTTTACAATTACTTCTCCTTCTCATATCAACTAAATAAATAATTTCCCATTTTCCATTGTTATTAAAAAGCTGAAAAGAATTTGCTCCACAATGACTAAACTTACCGTTGTAATAAAATTCATAAGGTGTCCAAACAGATGCTAGGTTTCCATCTATTTCAATAGTATATGATAATAATTTTTCAAAATAAATATCAGAAGCTTTTTTACTTGCTATAGCTCTTAATAATTGATTTTTAGTTTCTGTTTTTAGTATTTTTTTTCCTTCTTTATTCGTTCCTGTAGTTTGAATTTTTATAGAAGGATGTAATGTTGATTTTACAATTGTGCTATCACCATTATGTAAACCTTTAAAAAAAGTGTTAATAGTTTCTTTTATTTCTTTTTCTTCTATTGAAGTTTGCCCATATACTACCGTAGTCACTACAAAAAAAACAAGAATAGTAATAATTTTATGCATACAAAATGAATTTAAAGGTTTAAAACTATTAAAAATTAAGCTTAGAAAAATATAATTAACAGAAGATTAACGAGATACTAATCTATTGAAAAATGCCTATTTTTACCAGACTAAACATAAAAACAATGTCTACAGCAAAAAAACAATATAAAAGAGTTACCGTAAAATCGTTGATTGAAATGAAAGCAAACAACGAAAAAATATCCATGTTAACTGCTTACGACTATACAATGGCTAAAATTGTAGATGGAGCTGGAATTGATGTCATTTTAGTCGGTGATTCTGCATCTAATGTTATGGCTGGTCATGAAACAACGTTGCCAATTACACTCGATCAAATGATTTATCATGCTAGTTCAGTAATACGAGCAATTGAAAGATGTTTAGTCATCGTAGATTTACCTTTTGGTACGTACCAAGGAAATTCAAAAAATGCTTTAGATTCTGCAATTAGAATTATGAAAGAATCAGGTGGACATGCAGTGAAACTTGAAGGAGGAAGTGAAATTTCCGAATCTATATCAAGAATTTTGACTGCTGGAATACCAGTTATGGGACACTTAGGTTTAACCCCTCAATCAATATATAAATTTGGTACTTACACTGTAAGAGCTAAAGAAGAAGAAGAAGCTCGAAAATTAAAAGAAGATGCTAAACTTCTAGAAGAACTAGGTTGTTTTGCTTTAGTTTTAGAAAAAGTACCTGCTAAATTAGCAGAAGAAGTTGCAAAAAGCTTAACAATTCCTGTAATAGGAATAGGAGCTGGAGGTGGTGTAGACGGTCAAGTATTAGTTACACATGATATGATTGGGATGACACACGAGTTTAGCCCAAGATTTTTACGTAGATATCTAGATTTATATGCTGAAATGACAGATGCATTTCAACAATATATTACTGATGTAAAGACACAAGATTTTCCTAGTGACAAAGAACAATATTAGTTTATAACAACACATGAAAGTATTACATTTAGACACTAATCACCCACTTTTAATAAATCAATTAAATAACTTTGGTTTTATTAATGATGAAGATTATGATTCTTCGAAGCATGAAATAGAGTCTAAAATCTCAACATATGATGGGATTATTATTCGAAGTAGATTTAGTATTGATAAACAGTTTTTAGACAAAGCTTTTAACTTAAAGTTTATTGGACGTGTTGGTGCTGGTTTAGAAAATATTGATTGTGAATACGCTTTAACTAAAGGAATTCATTTAATATCAGCTCCTGAAGGTAATAGAAATGCTGTTGGTGAACATTCTTTAGGAATGCTTCTTTCTTTATTCAACAAACTAAATAAAGCTGATAAAGAAGTTAGAAAAGGAAAATGGCTTCGTGAAGATAATAGAGGAGTTGAATTAGATGGTAAAATAGTAGGTCTTATTGGTTATGGAAACATGGGAAAAGCTTTTGCTAAAAAGCTTCGTGGATTTGATGTAAAGGTTTTATGTTATGATATTAAAGATAATGTTGGCGATGAAAATTGCAAGCAAGTGTCTTTACAAAAATTACAAGAAGAAGCTGATGTTTTAAGTTTACATACTCCGCAAACAAATTTAACCGTTAATATGATAACTACAGAATTTATTAATAAGTTCAAAAAAAACTTTTGGTTGATAAATACTGCCAGAGGGAAATCTGTAGTTACCTCCGACTTGGTTGAGTCATTAAAATCAGGGAAAATTCTTGGAGCAGGATTAGATGTTTTAGAATACGAAAAAAAATCATTTGAAAATTTATTTACTGATAAACGTATGCCTGACGCCTTTCAGTTTTTAATAAAATCAAATAAGGTAATCTTATCTCCTCATGTAGCTGGTTGGACAGTTGAAAGTAAAGAAAAGTTAGCACAAACAATAGTAGATAAAATCAAAGAAAAATTTTAGTAACTTGTAGCTTCTAAATTCATAGAATATGAAATACGAAGCTACATCTCCTGATGATTATATATCACAAACTCCTGAAGAAAGGCAAGAAGCTTTAAAAAAACTACGCAATGTAATTTCTAAAAATCTTCCAAAAGGATTTGAAGAAGGTATGCAATATGGTATGATCGGTTATTTTGTACCACTATCAACATACCCTAGTGGATACCATTGTTCCCCTAATGAACCTTTACCTTTTATGAGTTTTGCCTCTCAAAAGAACTCAATAAATCTTTATCATAGCGGTATATATGCTATTCCTGAAATACACAATTGGTTTATTAACGAGTATCCTAAACATTGTAAACGTAAACTAGACATGGGTAAAAGCTGTATTAGATTTAAAAAAACTGAAGAAATACCCTATGATTTAATTACCGAATTAGTTCAAAAAATTTCAGTGGACGAATGGATTGCTGTTTACGAACAAAATGTAAAAAAACGTAAAAAATGAAAAAAGGTAAAGTAACAGGTATTGGAGGTGTTTTTTTTAAAACAGAAAACCCTAAAGAGACTAAAGATTGGTATAAAAAACATTTAAGTTTTAACACTGATGATTGGGGGTGTACTTTTTGGTGGAAAGATAAAGATGGAAATAAGGCTTCAACACAATGGAGTCCTTTTGATAAGAAAACTGATTATTTTTCTCCATCAAAAAAAGATTTTATGTTTAACTATCGTGTTGAAAACTTAGTGGAGTTATTAGAAGAATTAAAACAGGATGGTGTTACAGTTATTGACAAAATTGAGGAATATGACTATGGTAAATTCGGTTGGATTATTGATTTAGATGGAAACAAAATTGAACTCTGGGAGCCAATAGACGAAGCTTTTTTATAAATTTAATAAAACATTAATTACAAAATGGAAATAGTTGATCAAAACGGAAATCCTATACCTCAACATCAAAAAGAAAACAAAAGAGTTTTAGCTGGTGTTTTAGCTATTATTCTAGGCGGATTTGGAGTACATAAATTTATATTAGGTTATACTAAAGAAGGAATAACTACCTTATTTCTTACTATAGTTTTAACAATAATATCCTGCGGTATTTTTTCAGGTGTAATGTGGTTAATTACATTTATAGAAGGGATTATTTATTTAACCAAATCTGATGAAGAGTTCTTTGAAATATATCAGCAAAACCGAAAAGAGTGGTTTTAATGTTATAATTTAACCTATGCTAATAAAATAAATCCATACAAAATGTCAGAAGAAAACAAAAAGCCAAGTGAGAATTTAAATGAAAAAAATGACTCTTTTAAAGAAACTATAAATGATGCTTCAGAGAAAGCAAATGAATTTGTTAAAAAAGCAGAGGAAAAAGTTTCTGAATTCCTAGAAAGTGAAAGTGTTAAAAATGTAAAAGATAAAGCTAATGAATTTGCAGAAGAAGCAAAAGAAACATTCGAAAATGTATCAGGAAAAGCTTCAGAAATTGCAGGTGAAGCAAGTGAAAAAATAGTTGATTTTGCTGAAGAAGCAAAAGAAAAAATCACTGAAATATTAGAAGGTGAACAAGCTCAAAAAGTAAAAGAAAAAGCTAGTGAATTTGCTGAAGATGCTAAACAAGCATTTGAAGATGTAACCGAAAAAGCTTCTGAGATAGTTGGTGAAGCAAGCGAACATATAGTAGACTTTGCTGAAGATGCTGAAGAAGAAATCAAAGAAGCTACTAAAAAAACAAAAAACTTTTTTCAACGTCTATTTGGAAAATAAACATCTATAAAACAAGAAAACCTTCATCTTAAGATGAGGGTTTTATATTTTATTTAGTGTAGGTATTCACAAGCTTTACTATATCAGAAATTGATATTGTTTCAAAACAATTTAAATATTCTTTAGGATACTCTTTCCCATAAGTTGAAGTAGGAATCAAAGGGTATTTTTTCAAATCTGGTAGTATTTGATTCTCGATAGGTTGATTAAATGGTGTAAACCCTAAACAAGGATGAGTAACTCCCCAAATTGTAATAACTGGTATATCATACAAAGCGGCTATATGTCCATTCCCAGAATCCATGGAAATCATTACATCTAAATTTGATATAATATTTAATTCTTCTTCAAAAGTTCCTTTTTTCACCATTGAAAAAACAGTAGCATAATCTTTAGCTAGATCTTCTAAAAGTTTTTTTTCAACATCGCCTCCGCCAAATAGCAAAACTTTACAATGATTTTCATCACTAAGTTCTTTAACTAAAGCTTTAACCTTTTTAAGCGGAAATGCTTTTCCTTTATAAGCTGCAAAAGGAGCAATTCCTATAAGTTTTGAATCATTAAATTCTTTTTGAAAATGATAAGGAATTTCTTTTTTAACTAGATTGTAAGTACTATTCAAATTTATTGAAAAACCTAACTTTTTAAAAACATCTGCATACCTTTCATGCATTGTTTTTAATGAGAACAAAATTTTGTTTTCATTTAACTCTGTTAGCTTTTTTTTATCTTTTCTCCCTTTTTTTAATTGCACACATTTTATACCTCTTAACCTAAAGAAAGAAACTAAGATATTTGATCTAATCACATTATGTAAATCGGCAACTACGTCAATATTTAACTTGATTAACTCTTTAAAAAGCTTAAACAACCCTATAGGACCTTTATGCTTCCCTTTTAATTCAGGAGTATAAACGGTTACATTATCAAACTCGGTAAAAAAAGGAGTAAAAAAAGCACGAGTTAGAATCGTTATTTTTACTCCTTTATTCTGTTTAATCAAATTTCGTATAACTGGTACAGTCATAGCAACATCTCCCATAGCAGAGAGACGTATAATTAAAATATGCTTATTTTTTAAACTCAATTAAATTTTACTTTTGCGAACGTAAAACAGGGTTTAACTCATCATCATTATACATTTTCATTTGCTTGTATACTTTCATATACTTGTGTCCTTCTTTAATATCATTAAGTAAAGTATCAATGGCCAATGATAAATCAACTCGTTGTTCTAATAAAATATCTAACTTTTTCTGACAATTTTTTTGATGGTTCTCAGAAGCATTCTCTCTTGTAACTTCCTCATCCATATGGTAAACTTTCAATGCTAAAATTGACAATCTATCAATACCCCAAGCAGGGCTTTCTGTATTTATTGTTGCATTTTTTTTAGATGTAACATTCTTAAATTCTTCTAAAAAATAAGCATCAATATATTCAACCATATCTGTTCTATCCTGGTTTGATGCATCAATTTTTCTTTTTAACACCAAAGCGTCTACAGGATTAATATTTGGATCTCTAATAATGTCTTCATAATGCCACTGAACAGTATCAATCCAACATTTTCTATAAAGTAAATGAGCAATTAAATCTTCTTCTTTATCATATTTATTTACAAAATCTTGGTAAACATCATCTTTAATATGATAATCATTTATTACTTCTTGAAAAATTTTATTTGCTTTAGCTGTAAACATATTTATTGTAACTTTTTAAAAGATCAAAGGTACTATATAATTATAAATAGAAACTATATTAAAAGCCTTGTTTCTTTTATGCAAAACGTCTTTCAATAATTTCTAATAACCTGGTTTCATATTCTTCTTTATCAGACCAATTATAGTCAGGCTTTACTAATTTATTTATAAACTTCTTAGCTTCTTTTTCTGTTTTACAAGTATTTAATTGAGAAATAACTCTATTAAAATCATTTTGATTCCCTTCAAAAAGATGTTTAACAAAAGCAATTCTATCATTTAATCCTATTTGAATCGTATTTTGTAAATGATCATTCAACGATTTTTTAGGATCTACTTTTTCAAATAAATTAGCCATTACATCTACTGGTAATGTATCTTGTAGTTCTTCCTCTAAAGTTGGCGTTTTTCGTTCACCAACATCTTTAACATCTTTTTTAGTAGTATCTACATCATTAAACAATAGGTTTTCTATCTCATCAAAAGGTTGTTCAATAATTTCTTCAACAACTTCTTTAGTTTCAGTTTTTACAGTTGTTTCTTCTGTATTCTTTACCGCTTCTATTTTATCTTCTTCTTCCTCTTTAATATCAGGAACTAATTGATCTTCATTAGCTTCAATACTTACACTATTTTCCTCATTTTGAATTACATTCTCAATAATTTCTGGAGTTTTAACCTCATTATTAGCTACAACTACCTTCTTTTCTTCATCTATTAAGTTTACAACTGCATCTTCTTTTTTATCATTTGAAGACTCCAAGTTATCTTCTGTAGTTTTATTTTCAACTTCTAGTATTTCTTCCTCTATAGAACTAGCTTTCTTATTACTACTTAATTCTTTTCTTTTACTCTCAACTCCTTCAATTTTTGCTAATAAATCATCTTTTGTTTCTTCTGCGTTTGGAGTTGTATTAATATATTCATCTACATATGCTAAAACTGAAAGTTTTTCATAAACTTCATATGCTTTTTCCTTTAACAGTAACACATCTTCTTTATTTTTCATTTGTAAAATGCTGTGTGCTAAACTGGTTAAATCTGATGCTAATTTTTTGTGCATAAGTTGTTATGGGTTTTTAAGTTTTGCTCTTAAATTTTAATAAATTTGTTCCTTTGTTCGAAAGTAACACAAATATTAATAAACAGGGCTTAAAATTACAAAATGTTTCTTGAAAATACAGTAAATCATACAGAACAATTTGGGTGGATCGAGGTTATTTGCGGTTCAATGTTTTCAGGAAAAACAGAAGAATTGATAAGACGTTTAAAACGAGCTCAATTTGCCAAACAACGTGTAGAGATATTTAAACCATCAGTAGATACACGTTATGATGATGAGGAAGTTGTTTCTCACAATGAAAACAGAATTAGATCTACACCCGTACCGGCATCATCTAATATACGACTTTTAGCAAATAATGTTGATGTAGTTGGTATAGATGAAGCTCAGTTTTTTGATGATGAAATAGTAGCCGTATGCAATGATTTAGCAAATAGAGGTGTTAGAGTTATTGTTGCTGGGTTAGATATGGATTTTAAAGGAAATCCTTTTGGTCCAATGCCTGCACTTATGGCAACTGCGGAGTATGTTACAAAGGTGCATGCTGTTTGTACACGCACTGGTAACTTAGCTCATTATAGCTATAGAAAAACACAAAATGAAGATTTAGTTTTACTAGGTGAAACCCAAGAATATGAACCTTTAAGTAGAGCTGCATATTATAGAGCTATACAAAACTCTAATAAAGAAAAAGAAATTACAGATGAATAATACTCATGTAACCATTTTAGAAATAGATGCAAATGCAGTTTTGCATAACCTAACTTATTTTAAACAAAAGCTTAAGCCGGAAACAAAAGTCTTAGTAGTTGTTAAAGCATTTGGTTACGGAAGTGAATCTGTTGAAATTGCAAAAATTGTAGAAGATAAGGTAGATTATTTTGCTGTAGCATACACAAATGAAGGGATAACTTTAAGAGAAAGCGGAATTAAAAAACCTATTTTAGTTTTGCATCCTCAAATACAAAACTTAGAGTTAGTAGTTAAATACAACCTAGAACCAAGTCTTTATAACTTTAAAATTTTTGATACTTTTTTAAATTTAGCTGACAAGAAGCCTCTTATGAATTATCCAGTACACATTAAGTTTAATACTGGATTGAACAGATTAGGGTTTTGGCATACAGATGTACCTACTATAATTACTGAACTAAAAAAGTCTAATAATATTAAAGTTCAATCATTTTTTTCTCACCTAGCAGCAAGTGAAGATATTAATGAACAAGAGTTTACTGTAGGACAAATAAATAACTTTGCATACATCGTAAAGCAACTTTATGATCATTTAGGATACGAACCTATGATTCATATTTTAAATACCTCTGGGATTATTAATTACCCTAAAGCTCAATTTGACATGGTACGTTTAGGAATTGGTTTGTATGGTTTTGGAAATAACCCAGAAGAAACAAAACAATTAAAAAACACACATACACTAAAATCAATTATATCTCAAATACACATAATTCAACCTGGGGAAACTGTAGGATATAATAGAGCGTTTGTGGCAAATCAACCTACAAGAAGCGCAACAATCCCTATAGGGCATGCTGATGGTATATCTAGAAAACTTGGTAATAAAAACGGGTTTGTAATTATTAATAATCAGCCCGCACCGATGATTGGGAATGTTTCTATGGATATGATTATGGTTGATGTTACTAAAATTGACTGTAAAGAAGGTGATGAAGTAATTCTATTTAACCATCAACAACACATAGAGTACATGGCTCACAAATGTGAAACTATACCTTATGAAATATTAACTGCTATATCTCAAAGGGTTAAAAGATTAGTTAAAAAGTAATTTTTATTCTATTTTAGAGGTCAATTTAACTATTAAAATCAAAAAACAATGGGAATGATCAAAGAGTTCAAGGACTTTGCAATGAAAGGCAATTTAGTCGATATTGCAGTAGGTTTTGTTATGGGTGCTGCTTTTAAACAAGTAGTAACTTCTTTTACAGGAGGTATAGTATCTCCTTTAATCGGTTTAATTTTTAACGCAGATTTTAAAGACTTAAAATATGTTCTTAAAGAAGGAGTAGCTGATGCTACTGGTAAAGTTACTGGTGAAACTGCCATTATGTATGGTGAGTTTTTAACCCACGTAATTGACTTTATTATTGTGGCCTTTGTAATGTTTATGGTAGTAAAAGCTATCAATGCAATGAAGAAAAAAGAAGAGCCTGCACCAGAAGCTCCTAAAGGACCTACTCAAGAAGAATTATTAGTAGAGATTAGAGATTTACTAAAAAAATAATTAAAAAATCCCTTGAGAAATTCTCAAGGGATTTTTTTTTACATAAAAGACATTAACATTCTTGATTCTATTTCAGCTTTTAGCTGTTCTATTTTTTCATACATCGTTGTCACAAAAACTCTCCTATCAACCTCTTCTGAATCACCTGAAATTTTCTTTGCAAACTGCATTTGTTTTTTTAGATGTATATCTATTTCATTACAAATACTTTCATTTTCAATTTTCATATGTGAAAGTGAGCTATAAGGCACCAATACACTCTTTCTCCCTTCTGTTTTAAAAAAAATAGTATGATTTAAATTCAAAAGTTTGCTATAATATAAATTAAACTTTTTTTCTTTATTGGAGTTTAAAAAACCTTGTGCGGCGGCTTTCTCTATTCCTTTAATCATAAGAGTTATTTCATCACACAAAAGCAACGCCTCATCTTTTTCTATCAGTTTTATTTTAAAAAAATAAAATATTTGATACAAAGAACTATTAATTGTTGTGTCTTCCCATATATCTGTTATGTTTGCTTTTTCAAAATTGCTTCTAAACTTATTAACTTCTTCAATAATTAAAGAATTAGGTTTAAAATTTTTAAACTCTGTTTTATTATTAGCATCGCTATATAAAAAGTTCAAATGAACGTAAATTCTAAATTTCCAATATAAATTATTAGTTTTAAAATGATACAAAGGAATATCTTTCGCTGAATAAATTATAGTCGTATCATGATTTTTAGTGAAAGACTGGGTGTAACAAGAATACTCTTTGTAAAATTTAATTAAACTATCAAAAGTATTATCATAACTTCTTTTATCTATGAACAAAGAATTATCAGACTGCAAATCATAAAGTTCATTTAAAGATATTTTATAGTGTTTTGCAAGCGTAACAGTTTCTTCAAGAGTTAAAGACGTTCTCCCCTTAATTCTTCTATAAGAAGCATCATAGCTTATATCTAAAACATCCGCAATTTCCTCAGTAAACAATACATTTTGAGGTAATTTCTTTTTTATAATACTAAAAAGTTTGTTTTTTTCTATACTCATAATGTTCACCAAATAAGACACATTCAACTCAAAAAGTGCAAAAAACAAAATGACATTTTGTATTTTTCACAACTATACTTTCCTTAAAACTTACTTTCTTTGTTTTGGGACTATAAGTTAGATGAACCGTGGGGGGACATCTATTTTCTACATTAAAACAAAGTCTTCTCTATTTTTATAGGGAAGACTTTTATTTATTACAATATATAAAAAAAATTATAAATGCTTGCCTTTATTCCAGCCATGCTTACCTAAATACTGTTCTCCACTTTCAACAGCTCCATCTTCAATACTTGTTCCCATAGAGTCATTCCACCTATTTAAATATCCAAATAAAGAGATAACTCCAAGCATTTCTACAATTTCTCCTTCATTCCAATATTTGTATAAATTTTCTTTTATTTTCTCATCAACCATATTAGGCACTAAACTCGCAGCTAATGAAAAATCTAAAGCGGCTCTTTCTCCTTCATTAAAAGCAGGGTGTGTTTTGTATTCCCAAATATTATCTAACTGCTCTTGCTCAGCCCCATAACGCTCAGCTGCTCTTATAGCATGTGCTTGACAATATCTACAACCAGTTGCATTACTTGAAACCCAAGCGATCATTCTTTTAAGTGCTGATGTAACTCTTCCCTCATTAGCCATTACCGCTTTATTTAAGTTAATAAAAGCTTTTGAAATAGCTGGCCTATGTTGCATTGTTAATACTGAATTAGGACAAAAACCTAATGTTTCATTAAAAAATTCAGCTAGTTGTTTTGTGTCTGCATCATGATTTGCAGATAAAGGTGTTACTAATGGCATTGTTGATTGTTTTAATTTTTATTAATCTTTTTTTGGTGTAAGTTTGTTTTAGAAATCAAAAAATTGATCCTAAACTTACTTAAGTAACAAAAATAGATAAATTATGGCACAACACACAGTAACCACCATTTGGAAAGAAAATATGCAGTTTGAAACCGACAACCCTAGTGGACATAAGGTTTTAATTGACACATCTGAAGATAACGGAGGTAATAATTCTGGTTTAGCTCCTAAAGCAATGATGCTATCTTCACTTGCTGGATGTTCAGGTTTAGATGTAGTTTCTTTATTAAAAAAGATGAGAATAATTGTTGATGATTTTAAAATGGATGCTACTGGAGAACTTACTGAAGAACACCCAAAATATTACCATACTGTTACATTAAACTATCATTTTACTGGTACTAACTTAGATGAAGATAAAATTACTAAAGCGGTTAATTTATCTGTTGAAAAATATTGCGGAGTAATGGAAATGTTTAGAAAATTTGCCGA
>JBELFC010000003.1:0-66672 GCA_042093175.1 Tenacibaculum sp.
GTTCTATATCAGTCGGTAAAACTTGTTTTATTAAAATTAATGGTCTAATTTTTGATAGATATAATTTAAAAATTGGTAATCCTAAAAACCATATACCTCTAATTATGAGCATGCTTTTTTGTCAAGTTATTCGTTGTGTGAAAAAGGTTAAGCTCTAATTTATAGTGTACTTGAATAATAAATTTCGGTTTCTTTAAGATATGTTAAATGAAAGTAAATAATTAATAAAAAGATTAAAACCACCACAGTTAGTTGCTCGGCTAGTTGTGTATTACGATTAGAGAGTGTATAATTTAAATTTGTAAAAAAAATATTATGAAAAAATTTGTTTTAGGTATTCTATTGATTACCATTATTTCTTGTAACAATTCTGAGTCTGTTAATTATGTATTGTTTTCAGGAGTTATTAAAAACCCAAATACTAAAAGTTTAAGAATAACTGATAATTTAAATAGAACTTTTAGAAACATTACGGTGTCAGATATAGGAGTGTTTTCGGATACTATTTTTAATGCAAATGGTTATTTTAGGTTTAATGATGGAAAAGAAAGTTCTTCAATGTACTTAAAAAATGGAGATAATATTCATTTAAGGTTAGATGCCAAAAAATTTAATGAAACTATTGTTTATTCAGGTATTGGTAGTGAGGTTAATAATTTTTTAGCACAAAAATATTTAATAAAAGAAAAAATAGAAACATTACCTGAGGTATATTCTTTAAATGAAAAAGCATACTTAGAAAAAATAAATGAGCTAAATAGAACCGTAGAAAAATCGTTAGTAAATTTAGATACTGATTTTATAAAAGGAGAAAAGGAAAATTTAAAGTATGAACATATTATTCATATGATGAGGTATGAGGGCGCGCATCGTTACTTTACAAAAAATGATGATTTTAAAGTTTCGGAATCTTTTTATGATTTTATTAAAGATTTTAATTTTAATGATGAAAAAGCTTATAATTTTTCTAAAGCGTATAGAGCAATAGTGAGATACAATTTCAGTACTGTTGCTTTGGAGAATTCTAAAAAAGAAAATATTTCTTTCTATACTGCCGCATTAAAATTAGTTAAACAATATAAGAGTAAGATTATAAGTAACGATTTGTTAAAAGGGCTTTCACGTGATGTGGCAGTTAGTAATGTTGATGCAGTAGAATTGTATAATGGTATTATTGAGCTTTCTACTGATGATGTTTTAAAAGAGAGAATAACAAAAAGATTTAATAAAATTAAAAAATTAATAAAAGGAAATGTTTCACCTGCTTTTGATAATTATGAAAATTATGATGGGGGAACCACCTCTTTAGCTGATTTTAAAGGGAAGTATGTATATATTGATATATGGACTACTTGGTGTGAACCATGTAAAGAAGAAATTCCTTTTCTAAAGAAAATAGAGAAACAATACCATAATAAAAATATTGAATTTGTAAGTCTTTCTATTGATGTTGAGGAAAACCATGATTTATGGAGAAAAATGATTAAAGAGAAACAATTAGGTGGGGTTCAGTTGATGGCTGATAAAAACTGGAAATCTAAATTTGTTACTGATTACGATGTTAGTGGAATTCCTCATTTTATTTTAATTAACCCTGCGGGAAATATTGTTAGTTCTTATGCACCAAGACCTTCAGATAAAAAATTAATAGACTTATTTAATGAGTTGAAAATTTAAAATTTGTTATTCTTTATATAAGCAAAGACTCTGAAAATTTATTTAGTAAAAAAGAAAACTTTATAAATCTAAGGTAGTTTTGCTACGCTCATACTTGATTGAAAAACGTTCATGTATTTTTTATATAATAATAGTTGATTTATTGTAAATTTAATGAGTTGTGTGTGGTTATGCTTCGTTTTTATTTTATTATACCAACTAATTAATTTAAAAATCACTCTTTATTAAAAAGAGAAATGAATAAAAAAAATGATAAAATCAAATTCTAATAAGGAGCCATTTAAAATTGTTGATAGTTCTCAACCCGTAAATGATTTAATAGATAAAGTATATTCTTATTATGATGAAATGCCAATTGCATGGGGAAGGTATTTTACTACTGGTTATCCTGTGGAGTATTCGCATAATTTAGAGAATAATACCTTACATGAAAATAATATAAAGCTACTACCTATTGCAAGGCATACAAATCATGTAGGAGGTTCTTATTCGCAGGGAGTTACAGATGCTAAGCAAGGAGTAAATGATCTTTTTTCTACCTTTACAGTCAATTATTGGAAGTCACAAGGGAGTGAATTCTTCTTTTTTTTAGATGTTGAAGGAAATGTAAGTGGGAGTAATGGCTCCATATCTGAAGAATATTATAGAGGTTGGTCAGAGACTTTAATTTCCTACAGTAA
The DNA here is from genome assembly GCA_042093175.1 of Tenacibaculum sp. Lineage (GTDB taxonomy): Bacteria > Bacteroidota > Bacteroidia > Flavobacteriales > Flavobacteriaceae > Polaribacter. The sequence goes on from JBELFC010000003.1 coordinate 2,358, forward strand.
GGAGAAAAGTGAAAATTCTGTAACTATTCTTCCATGTGTTTATGCAAATTATCATGATGATGTTACTTTTTCAATATTAATTAAAGAAAAAATGACATGCTATGGTTTATGGATTGCTAGGTATCACAGTTCTCCTGAAAAATGGCCTTCATGGAATGAGAATTTTGCAGTGCCTAAGTTAGTACAAGATTCATCAATACCAGTTTTTTTGAGGCAATATGCAAGTGGAGAGCAAGTGAATGAAGAATTTGACCTTGATCAAACGAACCCAAATATTATTGGACTTAAAGAAAGGTTTTTAGACAAACTGATTCTTCCTCCTTCTGGTAGTGTGCACTTATAAAAGAAGAAAGGAGTAATTAATTAACTTAGTAATTTATTTTTTTAGTTTGTGGAAGAAATGTATAGTCGGGATGAGAGGATTCGAACCTCCGATCTCTGGTCCCCCAGACCAGCACTTTAACCGGACTAAGCTACATCCCGAATTTAATATGATAACTACACAAAGCTAAAAAAAATTCTAGGAAAAATACCTAGAATTTTTATCAAGAATAAATATCATATTTAAGGGTTTTGATAATTAATTATAGCACCCTTAATTTTATAACGTGCTTTTTTAAAAAAAAGTATTAGGCCGTTAATGGTTTTCCTTTTAAACGTTTATCTATACGTTGTTTAACAACGGTTAAACGTTTCATTAAGTCCATTAAGTTACTATCTTTAGTTTCTTTATAAACTTCATTAATTTCTAAAATTAACGCTTTAGCTTCTCTTGAAGCTAATATTCTATCACTAGTAGTAACAAATTTGAATTTTCTGGTTTCAAACTCTTCTCCTTTACTAATTAACTCTGAATTCATATTAAGTGCTTCTTTCGTTTTAAATTAAAATAATCTTTACAATTTAGGTTTGGTGTTGATTTTAAATTGAAAAAGATATAACTATTATAGTCTATTTAAGACATCTCATAATTTTTTTATAACAATAATTGTAATAAAAAACTGGGGGTCAAATATAGCGTTATTTACGGTTTTATATGTTAAAAAACAATCAAAAAATATTATTTTTTTATAAGTTTTTCTTATTTAGAGGGTAAACTCGTTTTTTTACCACATATAATGCTATAAATTAGTAGGCATTTAACCAAATATAATAAAACTTGTTAATTTTTCAAAAAAGAATTAAATGTTTTTTTATAAGATTGATAAGTTTTTATGTTCTATCTTGTTTTTTTATGTGAAAAATGTAATAAACCAAGGGTATATGAGTAAATAGCATAAAGAAATTACTAAATAGAATAACGCTTTTGTTTAGTAATGTAAATAAGTTAAAAAAATAAGACTTCAATACTTCTTTTATATGTGTAATTATCATGAGCGAAGAAAAAACAACAATTTTAGAATGGATATTATATACCTACATGATTATATGTACAGGCATTATAACGGCTTTTTTAATTTCTGATATTTTGGGGTTTGGTAAAATAAGCTGGAGAATTAACTTTTTTTAAAAACAGTAGTTAAAAGAGAAAAGAAGCCCCCCCACGGAACTTCTTAACTTTTACTATTAACTATATACTGTTAATGAATGACTTATTGTTCAAGTCGGATCGAAATAACAAATATTTTTTAAAATGAAGAATACTCAAAAACCCTGAAAATCAACTAAGTAAAAGACATTAGTTTTTTACGTGAAAAGCGTAGAAAAAGAAAAGAAGCAGCCCCCCACGGAATACTTCTTGTTCTTTTTTACTTATTAAATTTTTACTAAAAGTGAATAAATTTTATTTACTAATTAAGACTCAAATAAAAATAATAAGTCACATAAATTTTAAAATAAACCTGTAGATTATTTATTAGGTATGTGATTATGGATTGTTTGATGTTTTTAATATATATAAAGATTTGACTTGAGTAGATTGTTTTTTTGGAAGGTATTTTATTAAAAAATGTGAGAGAAGCCATTGTAGCATAATTTATCTCTATTATCTTCACCAACAATTGAACTTATTAAACATAAATTGATGAAACATTTTTTTGTATTTATTACTTTGATAACAATGCTGTCATGTAATTCTCAAGGAAAAAGAAAACAACTTGGTAAAACTGATTTTCAAAAGTCATTAAACTCTAAATTTAAAGATGTTACTACATCTCCATTAACAAAAAAAGGGTTAAAGAGTTTTAAAGGACTAGATTTTTACCCAGTAAATGAAACTTATAAGGTAATAGCAAAGATAGAGAAGACTCCAGATGCACCTACTTTTAATTTCCCAACAACAACTGATAGGGTAGCAGTATATGAAAAGTACGGAATAATTACTTTTACAATAGAAAAGAAAGAATTAAAATTAGCTATTTATAAAAATAAATTTTCAACAGAAAAATATAAAAATCATTTATTCTTACCTTTCTTAGATAAAACAAATGGAACAACTTCGTATGGGGGAGGAAGATTTATTGATGTATTAACTACCGATGAACAAAAAGACGGTACTATAGTGATTGATTTTAATAAAGCGTATAATCCATATTGTGCTTATAGTGATAGGTATTCTTGTCCAATAACTCCAAGAGATAATTATTTAGACATAGAAATAAAAGCAGGAGTAAAAGCTTATAAAAAGTAAAGAAGTTTTAAACTTCTTTACTTTTAGTTTTTTTATATAATTATTTAGAAGGAGGAGTTAAACCTTCTTTTATGTCTTGTTGTATAGCTTTTTCTATATTTTCTAAAGAAGCTTGTCTTACTTTTAGTTTCGTAGCTGCATGTGCTTTAGGGTTTAATTGTGTGAACATTTCAGCAATTTTAATTGCAGTTGGTAGTAAATGTTCTTGTGGAACAATTTTGTCTAAAAAACCAGCGGAAATAGCATCTTTAGGAGTGTAGATTTCTGAGTTATTTACACTACGATTAAGAGATACTGGAGTTAAACGAGCTTTTGCAATTTCTACTCCTGCATTATGCATAGTCATTCCAATCATTACTTCATTTAACCCTATTTTAAAATCACCATCTGTACCTAAACGATAATCAGCGGATAATAATAAAAAAGCTCCTTTTGCTATAGCATGACCGTTACAAGCTATTATAATTGGCATAGGGAAAGAAAGCATTCTAAGTGATAATTTTGATCCTTTGGTAACAAGGTCTAGTGCTGATTGAGGAGATGCAGTCATAGATTTTAAATCGTACCCTCCTGAGAAAACTCCAGGTTTTCCAGTTAATATAACAATCTTTTTATTGTTTTCGGCTTTATCTAAGCAAAGGTTTAGATTATCAATAACTTCATGAGAAATAGCATTTACTTTACCGTTATTTAAGGTAATAATTGCATAGTGTTCTTCTTCTTTATACTCTGTTAAATTGGTCATTATTATAAAAATTTAGTTAAAAAGATCCCGCCAAAAACGGCCAAGAATCCAACAATAAAACTAGCTATTGTGTATATGGCAAAGGTTGTAAAATCTCCAGCTTTTAAAAACACATGATTTTCGTATGCAAAGGTTGAAAATGTAGTAAATCCTCCACAAAAACCTGTAGCTAGTAAAAGCGTATGGTTTTGAGTTAAGGTTTCGTTTTTTGCAGCAAAGCCTAAAATGATACCAATTAATAAACTACCTAAAATATTAGCAACAAAAGTACCGTAAGGAATACCAGTTTGAGAATTGTTTAAAAGTTTACCTACTAAGTATCTTAATACGCTTCCAGTTCCTCCACCTATAAAAATTAATAGCAGTTGTTTCATTATATGCGAATATAATAAAACCTCACAAAATCTGTGAGGTTTTAAGTATCTATAAAAAGTTGTTTTAATTTGAATGTTATAATTCTACATCATCAGCATCTGTCCAATTCCATTTACCATCAATAATACCTTTTTTAACAGTTACTATTCCTGGGTTAGCTCTAATTACAGTTTTTATAGCTTTCTCGTCACAGCTACCAAAAGTGTATGGTAAATTGTACTCTTTTTTGAAAGCGTTTAAAGCGTCATAGTTTTCTTCGTAAATAACGTCTGCCATCATCATATCTGATGTTAGAACATAAATTTCATAACCACTGCTCTTAGCTTTTGCAGCAACCTTTGAAATTTCAAGCATTCCTTCTTTATTAACTTTTTCTGTAGTTGTCATAAGAATTAGCATTGCCTTATCTTTAGAAAGCATTTCTTCTAATTTATCACCATCTACTGTACTAATTTCAAAATCATGGATAGGAGGAGCATCATCACTTCCTTCTTGATATTGCATTCCTTGTTCAATATTTGTTCCTATAGCATATGCTCTAAAATCAACAATAGGTAAATGGTTTAAAACATAATAAGCAATAAATAAAGAAAGAAAAACAGATACATAAGTAGTTAAAGAAGCTATTTTGTTTGATATTAAGGGTTTAATGTATTTTATACCTAAAATTAAAATTACAATGAACACCATAAAAACAACATTCTTGTAAAAGGTTTCTTTAGGAGTTAGCTTTATAGCGTCACCAAAACAACCACAGTCAGTTACTTTGTTGTATGTATAAGAGTACCAAGTTAAAAATAAGAAGATTAAATTTAAACCAAATAAGCTCCAAACAGTAAATTTGGGTTTAAAGCCAACCAAAAGCATAACACCTAAAACTAATTCAGAAACTATTAAAAGAATGGCAAAAGGCAGAGCAACTGGAATTAAAAATTCTAAATTTAAAACTCCTTCACTAAAATATTCTTCAAATTTATATTGAGACCCTATTGGGTCAACTAATTTTACAAATCCAGAATAAATAAATAAAAGACCTACTAGTATTCTTGAAATATGAGTTAGTAATTTTAATATCATAATTAAGGGTGTTTTTTAATATTGTTAACTGTCTAATTCTGAGTGATGAATTAAAGCAAAAATAGCATAATTTATCATATCTTGATAATTTGCATCAATTCCTTCAGAAACTAATGTTTTTCCTTCATTATCTTCAATCTGTTTTACTCGAAGTAATTTTTGTAAAATCAAATCTGTTAATGATGAAATACGCATATCTCTCCAAGCTTCACCATAATCATGATTTTTATTTTCCATTAATTCTTTAGTAATGCTTGAATGTTTATCGTATAGTTCACTAGCTTTTTCAGTAGATAAATCTGGTTGATCAACAATACCTAGCTCTAATTGAATTAAAGCCATGATAGAGTAATTTATAATTCCTATAAATTCAGATTTTTCTCCTTCATCAACTTTACGAACAGTATTTTCTTGTAATTGACGTATACGTTGTGCTTTAATAAAAATTTGATCTGTAAGAGAAGGCAATCTTAAAATTCTCCAAGCACTGCCATAGTCAGACATTTTTTTTACAAATAAACTTCTACATTCATCAATGACTAAGTCGTACTGTTTTGAGGTATTTTGCATTTTTTGTTTTCTGAAATAATAAGGTAAAAATAATAAAACCATTAGGTTTTCCTTTATTTTTACCTAATAATTTATTTTTAGAGTATGAAATTAAATAACATTGTTGTTTTTTGTGGTTCTAGTCTGGGCTTCAATGAAGTCTATAAAAATGTTGCAATTAATTTAGGTAGTTATTTTGCGAAAAATAATATTACACTAGTTTATGGAGGAGGAAAAATAGGAATGATGGGAGCTATAGCCAGTGAAATTATTGAAAAAAGCGGTGAGGTTATAGGAGTCATTCCTGATTTGTTAAAGAAAGAAGAAGTAGTACATTCCAGTATTTCGAAGATTATTGTTACTAAAACGATGAGTGAACGTAAAGTAATAATGAGTAAAATGATTGATGGTTATATAACATTGCCAGGAGGTTTTGGTACTTTAGATGAGCTTTTTGAAGCGTTAACATTACAACAGTTGCATATTGAACAAAAACCTGTAGGAGTATTAAATGTGAACGGTTTTTTTGATGCTACAATTAAACAGTTAGATCTTATGGTTAAAGAAGGGTTTTTAAAACCTGAAAATAGAGCTTTATTATTGGTTGATAATTCGATAGAGGGGTTAATGGAGAAAATGAAAAATTATACAGCTCCTGAAAAAACACATGTAATTAATAAAGTTGTAAGCTAAATGACAATTAATTGTAAAGGAAATTTAATAGACTTATCATCTCCAAAAGTTATGGGGATTTTAAATATTACTCCTGATTCATTTTTTGATGGAGGTAAGTATGAATCAAAGAAAGAGGTATTGCAACAGGTAGATAAAATGTTGAATGAAGGTGCTACTTTTATTGATGTAGGGGCCTATTCATCTCGACCAGGAGCAAAGCATATTTCTGAAGAAGATGAGCTACAACGAATTGTACCAATAATAGAGTTGTTAACGAAAGAATTCCCTGAAATTCTTATTTCAATTGATACTTTTAGGAGCAAAGTAGCTGAAGAAACAGTTTTGGCAGGAGGTGCAATTATCAATGATATTTCAGGAGGTACAATAGATGCTAATATGTTTGCAACAATAGCTAAATTACAAGTGCCTTACATAATAATGCACATGCAAGGTACTCCACAAAATATGCAAACTAATCCGCAGTATGATGATGTAGTAAAAGAAGTGATTTCATTTTTTGCTGCACAGCTTTTTAAACTTAAAGAAGAAAAAGTGAATGATGTTATTATTGATGTTGGTTTTGGTTTTGGAAAAACAATAGCTCATAATTTTGAATTATTAAAAAAATTAGAATTGTTTAAAAGCTTAGATACACCTATTTTAACAGGAGTTTCTAGAAAATCTATGCTATATAAAACCATAGATTGTTCAGCCAAAGAGGCATTAAACGCTACTACAGTGGCGAATACAGTTGCCTTAATGAATGGGACACATATATTGCGTGTTCATGATGTAAAAGAAGCTGTAGAAGCTGTCACTATTTTTAATCAGTTGTAAAAGAATAAATGAAATGAAAAGAAGAAAATTCATAAAAAAATCTATTTACAGTACTCTTGGTTTAGGTTTGTTAACAGGTTTGTATACATGGCAAGTAGAGCCATTTTGGTTAGAGTTTGTAAAGAAAAAAATGCCTATTAAAAACTTGCCTTCAGATTTAGAAGGGAAAACGTTAATGCAAATAAGTGATGTGCATATTGGTAACAGATTTGATTATCAATATATCATAGATAGTTTTAAAAAAGCGCAAGAATACAATCCTGATTTTGTAGTATATACAGGAGATTATGTTAGTTATGAAAATGAAGAACAATTTACTCAGTTAGAAACAGTTTTAAAACATGTTGTAAAAGGAAACTTAGGAACCGTTGGAGTATTAGGGAATCATGATTACGGTGATAATTGGTTAGAACAAAATGTAGCTGATAAAATAACAAGTTTGCTTGAACAATCTGGAGTTACCATTTTAAGTAATACTCATAAAGAAGTAGCTGGTTTAAATTTTATAGGATTCGATGACTATTGGGGACTTAATTTTAATCCTGAAAAAGCTATGAGTACTTTTGATATGAATAAGGCTAATGTAGCACTGTGCCATAATCCTGATGTATGCGATATAGATATATGGGGAGATTTTAATAGTTGGATACTTTCTGGGCATACTCACGGAGGGCAATGTAAAGCACCTTTTTTACCACCACCTATGCTTCCTGTTAAAAATAAAAAGTATTCTTCGGGTGAAATTGATTTAGAAGATGGTAGAACTTTGTATATAAATAGAGCAATAGGTCATTTATGGCAAGTGCGATTTAATGTAAGGCCAGAAATAACTGTTTTTGAGTTAACAAGGGCTTAAAAAAGTTGTTTTAAAAATTAGTACATTTACACAAACTCTGCTAAAAACATAGATTTGGATTTTATTGATTTTTCTTTTTTAGATGTATTAGATATTATTTTAGTAGCTGCTCTTTTGTATTATATATACAAGTTATTAAAAGGTACAGTAGCTATAAATATTGTAATAGGGATTGCGTTTATTTTTATAATATGGAAGATGACTCAAGCACTAAATATGGAAATGTTGAGTGGTATTTTAGGTTATTTATTATCTGGTGGAGTTATTGCTTTAATTATTGTTTTTCAGCAAGAAATAAGAAAGTTTTTATTAATGATAGGAACTACTAATTTTTCAACTAAAAGAGGTTTTTTAACTCAGTTGAAATTTTTACAATCTGAAATTAGTTTTGAGGTTGATACAGAAGTAATTTTAAAGGCTTGTGTTAACTTATCAAAAACGAAAACAGGAGCATTAATTGTAATTGAAAGAACTAATAATTTAGATTTTTTAGTAAGTACAGGTGATAAAATGAACGCTTTAGTTAATGAAGCAATTCTTGAAAGTATTTTTTATAAAAACAGCCCTTTACATGATGGTGCTACAATAATTAGAGATAATTATGTGGTGGCAACTCGTGTAGTTTTACCAATTTCTGATAATTCTCAAATACCTTCTCGTTTTGGGTTACGTCATAGAGCAGCAATAGGCGTTTCAGAGAAAACGGATGCTATTTGCTTGTTAGTTTCTGAAGAAACAGGGGAAATTTCGTATATAAAAGATGGTGGTTTTGATTTATATAATAGTTTAGAAGAACTATCAAAGAAACTCCAAAAAGATGTGATGGAATAAAAAAAGATTCTTCGAAATGAAGAACCTTTTTTATAACTAAATATAGTTAAATATGTTTATTTAGCTGGAGCCATTTTTGATTGAATAGCACTCATAACGCTGTTAAATTTCTTAACACCATCAGCATCTAAAGTTTTTACTAATTCAGCACCTTTAGTAGCTAATTCAACACCTTTAGTAGCTAATTTAGAACTTTTAAGAACATCACCTTTAGCAGCAATATAATCTTTAGCATAAGTAGCGTAATCTTTTAAATGTTGCTCTACTTTTTCGTTATCAAAACTAGGAATAGAAATACCTTCTAAAGCAGATTGTACAGCTTCAGCAGCTTTATCAACAGTTTCTTCAGCTTTTTCAACTACTTTAGTAGCAGCTTCTTTTGTAGCTTCAGTAACTTTTTCAGTTGCCTCTACAGTTGCTTCTTTTGCTTCCTCTTTTGCTTTTTTACATGAAGTTGCTAATAATGAAGCAACAACAAACGCAGATAAAATTACTTTTTTCATCTTTTTATGATTTTTAGTTTTTAAGATTGAGTAACAAATGTAACATTTTGAATTTTGTAATCAAACTTATTCAACGCTTTCATCACTAAATTGTTTATCATAAAGGTTTCTATAAAAACCATCTTTTTTCTGTAATAAATTTTTGTGGCTACCTTGCTCTACAATAAGGCCTTTATCCATTACAATTATTGTGTCTGCTTTTTGGATAGTTGCTAGTCGATGTGCTATAACAATAGAAGTTCTATTTTTTGTAATTAAATCAGTTGCATGCTGAATCATTTGTTCAGAATGTGAGTCTACTGATGAAGTAGCCTCATCCAAGATTAAAATACTAGGTTTACTAACATAAGCTCTTAAAAATGCAATTAATTGGCGTTGCCCAGAAGATAGCATAGCTCCTCTTTCTTTTACATTATAACTGTATCCATTAGGAAGACTCATAATAAAATCATGAATACCAATTCGTTTTGCAGCGGCGATTACTTCTTCACTGGAAATAGTAGTATCATTTAAAGTAATATTGTTATGAATTGTATCTGAAAATAAAAAAACATCTTGTAAAACAATAGCCACTTTTTTTCTTAATGAACTAACATTATATTCTTCAACAGGAATAGAGTCTACAGAGATTTTTCCACTATCAATTTCATAAAATCTACTTATTAAATTAATAATAGTTGATTTTCCAGCACCAGTAGCACCAACAATAGCTACAGTTTCCCCTTTTTTAACATCAAAACTAATTCCTTTTAACACTTCTTCCCCTTTAATGTAGCTAAAATGCACATCATTAAAAGTTATATTTCCTTCCAAATTAGTAGCTTCAATAGTTCCTTTTTTATCAATAGAACTTTCAGTGTCTATTACTGCGAAAACTCTTTCACCAGATACAATCCCCATTTGTAATTGGTTAAATTTATCGGCAATTTGACGCAAAGGGCGAAATAGCATTTGTGCCATTTTTATAAATCCAATAATAGCACCAACAGTTACTGTGCTGTTTTCTACAACCTGAAAACCTCCATACCAAACAATTAAGCCTATAGCGATAGATGATAAAATTTCAGCAATAGGAAAGAATATTGAATAATACCATACTGTTTTTATATGCGCTTTTTTGTGTTTATCATTAATATCAACAAAGTTTTTATATTCTATTTTTTCACGATTGAAAAGCTGAACAATTTTCATACCTGTTACCCTTTCTTGTACAAAACCATTTAGGTTAGCAACTTGATTTCTAACATCTTGGAAGGTTGCTTTTATTGCAATTTGAAAAAGCTTAGTAGCGTAAATTAAAATTGGTAAAACAGCAAGAGCTATAAGTGCTAATTTCCAATTAATAACTAGCATAACAACAATTACAACAAGCATTTTTAAAATATCACTCACAATCATAAAAACACCTTGTGTAAAAAAATTGGCTATAGTTTCAATATCTGAAACTACTCTGGTAACCAGTCTACCAACCGAAGTTGTGTCAAAATAACTCATTTTGAAGCCCATTATTTTTTTAAAAACGGTAGCTCTTATGTCTCTAATAATGTGTTGTCCAACCCAGTTAGCATAGTATATAAACAAGAATTGCAAGGCAACTTGAATTAATAAAATAACTAACATTATTACTGTGTAGTTCAGTAACTGATTAAGGTTTTTTGTGGTTGTAAAATCGTTAACAGCATGCATTAAAACATACGGACTTGCCGCTGATGCAATAGCTAACAATATTGTTGAAATTACAGCTGTACCAAATTTTAATCGGTACTGTTTTGCAAAACTCATTAGTCTTACAAAAATTTTTAGATCAAATGCTTTTCCTGATTCTGTGCTCACTATATATAATTATATGCTACGTTTGTTAAAAATAATCCTTTTGCAGGCACTGAAAGCCCTGCATTACTTCTGTTTTTACTCTCAATAATTTTTTTAAAATCATTAACTGATATTTTACCCATTCCAACATCTAATAAAGTTCCTACTATTGCACGTACCATATTTCTTAAAAACCGATTGGCAGTGATATGAAAGGTTAATTCATTTTGATTAAGTATCCATTCAGCATTACTTATTTCACAAATAAAAGTATGAACATCTGTTTTTACTTTTGAGAAGCATTCAAAGTCTTCATATTCAAGTAATATCAAAGCTGCTTCATTCATAATTTCAATATTAATATTTTTGTATTTATGATGAAGTTGCCAAGTAGTATCTAATAAAAAAGGGTTTCTACCTAACCAAATTTTATATTCATAACTTCTACTAATTGCATCAAATCTTACATGAGCATCTTCTGCAACAGCTATGGTATTGTATATAACAATATCATTAGGTAAAACAACATTTAATTTATAGGTAAAATTAGCATCAATAATTTTAGATGTATCAAAATGAGCATACATTTGTGAGGCATGAACACCAGCATCTGTTCTACCTGCACCTACAACAGCAATATTACTTTGCAAAATTTTATTAATAGCGTTATTAATTTCTTCTTGTACGCTTATAGCATCTGGTTGAATTTGCCAGCCATGGTAGTTTTTTCCATTGTATGAAAGCTCAATAAAATACCTCAAAAAAATAATGTTTTAAATAGCTAAATTATGGAATTTTAACCGCATGATTTAGAAAAAGGAAAAGTTAATTTAAATAAGAATATTGATAAATTATATTAATCATAAAAATATATGTTAAAATATATGTTTTTATGATGTTGATATGGTTTTTTTTTAGTATCTTTAGGGTATAAGACAATAAGTCCCCCCGTAAGTCTGACCCCTTAAGATATTGAACCCGCAATATATCATTTATATTGCGGGTTTACTTTTTTAATAATAAATTGCGCGATTATGAAAAAAGTCCTATTGTTATCAGATACCCATAGTTTTATTGATGAGCAAATACTGAAATTTGTAAAGCAGGCCGATGAAGTTTGGCATGCTGGTGATATCGGTAATTTAGAGGTTACAGATACTTTAAAAAAGTACAAACCTTTAAGGGCTGTTTATGGAAACATTGATGATAAAGATGCCAGAGCTGAATTTCCGTTAGATGCTAAGTTTATGGTTGAAGGAGTATCTGTTTGGATAACACATATAGGTGGTTACCCGAATAAATATAATCAAAGAGTTAGAGAGGCTTTAAAAAATGACCCTCCTAAATTATTTATATGTGGTCATTCTCATATTTTAAAAGTTCAGTTTGATAAAAAACTGAACTTACTACATTTAAATCCAGGGGCAGCTGGTAAACACGGATTTCATCAAGTACGAACTATGTTACGATTTGAATTAGAAAAAGGGGATATAAAAAATTTAGAAATTGTTGAGTTAGCTAAGCGGTAACCAAACTTCTGTTTTTTATAGGAACAGTTATTGTAGCTTTTGTTCCTTTTTCTTTGGCAGATTCTATTAAAAAATTTCCATTCATCATTTGAATTCTAGCTTCTATTTGATTTAAGCCTAATCCTGTTTTTATTTTATTGTCTTTATAATTAAAACCAATACCATCGTCTTCAATTAAAACAGAAAGAAATCCATTTTTATCTTCTAAAACAATATGAGCATTACTGGCTTTACTATGTTTTAAAATATTATTAATCAATTCATGAATAACATTGTATAGTTTTATTTCAAATTCTTGATTATACCTACTAATGTTACTAATATTTGTATGAAAATGAAGTTCAGAATTTGAATATTTACTACCAATATCTTTTATGGCATATCCTAAACCAAATTTTAAAAGAATAGACGAAACTAAATTATGAGAAAGATCTCTAACTTTTTGTGACGCTTCTAAAATAATCTGTTGTGTTTTTTCTAATTCAACAGGAGTATTACCGTTAAATTGTTTTTTTGTAGCACGTAAATGCATGTTGGCAGAAGAAAGTAAAGCACTTACACTGTCGTGTAAAGTTTCTGCAATTTGTTTTCGCTCAGTTTCTTTACCATCTATGGTAGCATTTAGAATTTTAATTTGTGATTCTGACTTAATACGGTCAATGTTTTGTTCTTCTATTAATTTATTTTGAGATATTTTTAATTGTAAGTTATTTTGACGTAGTCTATAATTATAAATAACAACACCAGAAATAATTAAACCAAGAATACTTAAAATACTTACTAGTAAAGTTGATTTATCTTGCTGAGTTTTTAATAATTCAGTTTGACTTTTGATTAATTCTATTTTTTGTTGATTAAGGTTTTGATTATGTTCGTTTTCTAGTTTCTTTATTAATCTTTTCCAATCTTTTTCTCTTAAATTATCTTCTAGTTCATAGGAAGTTTCCAAATTATCATACGCTTCAATCTCACCAAGTTTTCTCATAGCCCAAGCTAAATTTGAAAAAAGAGTTGCTTTTAGTTTGAATGTTTTAAATCTCTTATCCTTATTTATAGTTTCTATTGCTTTTATATAAGTTTTTTTTGCATCAGAGAAATTTCCAGTCAATAGGGATATATTACCAAGGTTGTTTAAAGAATAAGCAAGTTTTATTGGATCATTTCTTTTTTTATGAATGTTAACAGCTTTTAAAGCAAACTTTTTTGAAGCTAGATAAGAAGAGTCCAATTGATATAGCCCAGAAAGGTTAGTATAAGACATAGCTTTGTATTTCTGAATTTGATCATTAAAGTCAGAAATTAAATCTATTTTTTTGAAGAAAAAAACAGCACTGTCTTTGTATTTTGAAGAGCTTTTGTTGTGACCGTATTTTAAATTTGTTTTTTTTTCTAATGAGCTTTTTAGATTTATGTATTCTCTAAGATAAGCACTACCTAAACGAAGATATATTTTAGCAAAATAATGACTTGGCATTACTTCTTGACTACTATCTATATTGTTGTTAGCTGACTTATTTAGATATTTTAATCCTTGTTGATAAAAAATAAGAGCCTTTTTGTTTTCATATGTTTTGTCATAAATATCGGCAATTAATTCAGAAGACAGATACGCATATTGATGATTATTTTCTTTTTTCGACTTTTCATAAATTTTATAAGCTCCTTTTAAGGCTTGTAAGTAGTTTTCGTTTTTGAATTTTAAATAAGCTGTGCTGTATAATTTATCAATAGAAGTGGAATCTGATAACTGAGAAAAATCAAGAATAGTCTTATTGTTTAATAAGGATATTCTTGATTTTTTATTTATAGAATGAATATTATTAATTATTATTATAGAAAAAGTAAATAATAATAATTTAATTGTTTTTTGTTTGATCATTTACTTATTATAAAAATTCAAAAATAATGTTTAAATCATATCATTTCCATTATCTATAACAATTTGAGGCTTTTTACCTGCTAATTCCATTTGTTGTTCTGATCTAGCAGAGTGCTTGTGGTTAACAAAATCAATTTTTAAAACATTACTCTGAGGTACTTCTATAGTTCTAGAGAAATTTTGACTTTTAGTTAAACCACTTGATAAATGTACCTCATAAATTTCTTTAGTCTCATTATAAATAAATTCAGTTTGTACATTTTCATTTACTTGAAAATCAAGAGTAAAAGTACCGTCTTCATTTTTAGTAACACTATAATTATTTAAAAACTCAGTAACTCCTTTTTTAGCAAAGGTAATGTTTTCATCTTCAACAGTAATCTGTGTTTTTTTACCATTATTTTCTTCTAAAAAACCAATTTTTAAAAGGTCATTTTCAAGGTTGAAGTTATTACTGTGTTTTTGTGCTTGTTTTTGTATAGCTTCTGATAATACTATTTCATTAGATTTATCAGAGTTTTTAAAGGTGTTAACTTCTGTGTTTTCTTTTACATCAAAATCTAAAGAATACTTACCAAAAGCATCTCTTTTTAAAGTATATGATTTTAATTTTGTTTCGTTTTTTTGCAATAATTCAGCGTCATTTTCAGTAGATGAACATGATGCAAAAATAAGAGTAAGAGCTAGGAAAAGTGGGGTAATTTTATTCATGCTTGCATTTTTTAAGGTTAATGATTTAAGGAAATTTATTTAAGAGTTTAATTTTAAAAAAAGGCGACGTACTTAGTATAGATTAATGGAGATACGGGGGACGTTCTCATAAATTAGGGGATAAAGAAAACAAAATGAAGGGGTTTTCTAAACTATGTTATATAATAACACGTACATCGCCAGATATATTATTGGTTGTTGTAGTTTTTAGCGACGTAATTAATTAGGAATTTATAGGTTTTGGGGGAGTTTTCTTTGGGGGCAAAGAAAAAATAGAATGAAAGGATTATACTATATTGTTCCTAACTGCATACATCGCTAAACCTACTACATTTTTCACTTTTAGTTTTTTATATAGGCTTCTGCGATATGTTTCAACAGTTTTTACACTTATTCTTAACTTATCGGCTATTTCAGATGAACTTTTTTCTTGGGCAATCAATGTTAATACTTCTAACTCTCGTTCAGTTAGATCTTTGTGAGATTCCTCTCGTTTAATTTTATTTTTTGAACCGGTAACATATAAATTAAAAAGTTTGCTTTTAATGTCTTCATTAAAATATTGCAACCCTTTATTTACTGCTCTAATAGCGTCTACAATATGCTCGCTAGCAGAACTTTTTTCTAAGAAACCATTAGCGCCCAATACAATCATTTCTTGTACAAGCTTTGGATCACTTAAGCTAGATAAAATAATTGTTTTAATTTTTGTGTCACGTTGTTGAAACGTTTTTAAAACATCTATTCCATCCATCTCTGGCATATTAATATCTAATATCAATATATCAGCAGTGTTTTTCTTAGACCAGTTTATAACTTCTCTTCCTGTTAAAGAAAAGCCTTCGACTTCAATGTCATCTTCGATATTTATTAGCGCTATCACTCCTTCTATAAGGATCTTATGATCATCGGCTATATGAACTTTAATCTTGTAACTCATTTGTTGTTTACGTTTACAAATTTATGGGAGAAGCAGAGTTCTCACAATACTCAATACCCCTAAACGGTGTTTCAGGGTTTTTACTAGTTGCATCAGGGTAAACCCTTAGATGTGTTTTAACATTTGAAGGTTAATTTGTTGTTTTTTAAGTGTTTGCATAGTTTTTTAGCTTTGTTTTTTATACAAGTTTAACTAAAAATATGTATCAAAAAGCATTTAAAATTATAAATTTTATTATTCTTATTAAAGAAACTTTTAGTTTAAAACTAAAAAAGAGAAAAAGTTATATGCTTGAAGAAAAAAGGAAATAAAAAACCGAGAATAAATTCTCGGTTTTATCGCACTAAAATATACTAAGATGTTAGGCTTATCGTAATCTATCAACAGATTTTACGAGATCTTCGTCCTTTTTAATTGCTTTGTTAGCTAAAACTACTAGCAAAATAACAATAACAGGTAAGAACATCCCAATACCTTTCTCAGAAACAGTATTTTCTCCAGGTAATGTTAGCGATAAATAAATCAATAATCCTAATAAAAAAAGGTTTGTCAACATATTTAATCTGCCTAATACAAATTGTAACTGTCTATTTTTAAATAAAAATATAGTAGCAATTGATATTATAGCAGAGATGAAAAATAATACAGGAACTATTTTTTGAGAAATAGAATCACTACTAAATAAGTCTATTATATATATAGGTGTATTTTCTTTTGCTTGTATCCATAAATTAACTAATAAAGTTAATCCACCAGAAATAGCACCTGCTAATAAAAGATATATTGATTGTATTCTTTGTATCATTTTTCCAAATTGGAAGGCAAAAATAAGATTTCTTTTTTTAAAAAGAAATATTCCAAGTTAAATTATTTGTATATATTTGCCTTGTAAGTAACTACACATTAATTGTTATATACTTCATATAACTAACAATCAGATTATAAAACAAACAATAACTTTTTAAATTCTTTACTTATACAAAGTGAGAGGATTTTAACCAAATATTTTAACGAATGTTCGAGATTTCGGAATTAAAAGCTAAGAAACTTACTGATTTACAAGAAGTAGCCAAGAAAATTGGGTTAACTAAAACTAGTCAGTTAAAAAAGTTAGATTTAGTTTACAAAATTTTGGATGCTCAGGCTGAAGCTACTAGTAAAGAAGAAAAGCCGGCAAAAAAAGAAGCTCCAAAAGAAAAGCCAAAAAGAAAAAGAATTGCCAAAAATGCACCAGTTTCTAAAGAAAAGAAAGAGGAAGTTGTTGTAAATAAGCAAGAAGAACAAGTTGTTCCTAAAAAAGTTGAAAAGGCTCCCAAAGTAGAAAACACTCCTAAGAAAGAAGTAGCTGTAGATAAAAAAGAGGTAGTTGCTGAAAAAGTAGTGAGTAAGGAAGTTGTTAAACCTAAAGGGACTAATAACAGAGGTAAAGAGGCTCCAAAACCAAGAGAAAGAAGTAAAACTGAAGAGGTTAAAAGAGCGGATGATAGAAAGCCACAGCATTCTCAAAATAATAGACCTCAAAGGAACCAACAGAATAAGAATAATAATAACAACAATAATAATAAACACCATCAAAATAAAAATAATAACAACAAGCATCATCATAAGAGTGGTAATAAATACCGCGATCCTGATTTTGAGTTTGATGGAATTATAGAAAGTGAAGGTGTATTAGAAATGATGCCAGATGGATACGGTTTTTTACGTTCATCTGATTATAATTACTTATCGTCACCCGATGATATTTATGTATCACAATCGCAAATAAAATTATTCGGTTTAAAAACTGGAGATACTGTTTTAGGTAATGTACGTCCTCCTAAAGAAGGAGAAAAATACTTTCCTTTAATTAGAGTTTCAAAAATAAATGGATTAAGCCCGAATATTGTACGTGATAGAGTGTCTTTTGAGCATTTAACACCACTTTTTGCAAATGAGAAATTTAATTTAGCAGAAAGAGGAAGCTCACTTTCAACAAGAATTATTGATTTGTTTTCACCAATAGGTAAAGGGCAACGTGGTATGATCGTAGCACAGCCTAAAACGGGTAAAACAATGTTGTTGAAAGATGTGGCAAACGCTATTGCAGCGAATCACCCAGAGGTTTATCAAATAGTTTTATTAATTGATGAGCGCCCTGAAGAGGTTACTGATATGAAACGTAATGTACGTGGAGAAGTAGTAGCTTCTACCTTTGATGAGCCTGCTGATAAGCATGTACGAGTTGCTAATATAGTTTTAGAAAAAGCAAAACGTTTAGTTGAATGTGGTCATGATGTAGTAATTTTATTAGATTCTATTACACGTTTAGCAAGAGCTTATAATACTGTAGCACCAGCTTCGGGTAAAATATTATCTGGAGGTATTGATGCGAATGCATTACATAAGCCAAAGCGTTTCTTTGGAGCGGCACGTAACATAGAAAATGGTGGTTCTTTAACCATCATAGCTACTGCACTTACTGAAACTGGGTCTAAAATGGATGAAGTTATCTTTGAAGAGTTTAAAGGTACTGGTAATATGGAGCTTCAATTAGATCGTAATATTTCTAACCGTAGAATTTATCCTGCTATTGATTTAATAAAATCAAGTACTCGTAGAGATGATTTATTATTAGATGAGAAAACGGTAAAACGTATGTGGGTATTGCGTAAGTATTTAGCTGATATGAACCCAATAGAAGCTATGGAATTTATTCAGCAACGAATAAAAACATCTATAAATAATGATGAGTTCTTAATTTCTATGAACGGATAGTTATAGAAATACAATATTATATATTTAAAAATCCTGCATTTTGCAGGATTTTTTTATTGAGGGTAAATAACTTTATCTAAAGGAATGTCAAATTCATTAATATCTTCTATAATATCAATGGGTTTAAAAAAATTGAGACCTATAGTTTTTACATCTTTTTTACAGGATGCTAAAAAACGATCATAAAATCCTTTTCCGTATCCTACTCTATATTTTTTTGCATCAGAAATTAGTAAAGGAACAAATACTAAATCAATTTCTTTTACATCTACTTCTTTAGCATTAACAGGCTCAGGAACACCAAATTTATTTAGTTCAAGTTCTGTGTTCTCATCTAATAAGTAATGTGTTAACGAGTCGTCATGAAAATTACATCTACTTACAATTATCTTTTTATCTAGATCTCTGAAGAATTTAATGATAGGAGTAGTATTGATTTCATTAAATTTTTCCATCGATAAAAATAAATGAACATTCTTAATATTTGTTATCTCTATATTAAAAACTTGTTGGTAAATATTTTGCTCTAGCTCTTCTTTTTGAGAATTCGTTAAATTTTTTCTTTTTTGTTTGTATTGAATTCTTAAATCATTTTTTTTCATAGTGCTATAAGGTATCTAATTCAGTTTTTAGTTTTTTTGTAAGTCCTTTAACTACTAGGTTATATGAATGGTCAATCAATTCAAAGGCAAAATTATCAGAAACATCATTGTTTAAAATAACAGTGTTCCAATGTTTCTTATTCATATGAAATCCTGGGTTTATACTATCGAATTCAGCACGTAATTCTTCGCTCCATTCAGGATTACATTTTAAGTTTATTTTCTGGTCTCCATTTTCCCACTTATCTAGACCTATGAGAGCATACATTTTCCCCATAACTTTAAATACTAAGGTAACATCATCAAAAGGAAAGTGTTCCGTTACTCCCTTTTTTGAATTACAGTAATTATGTAGTTGTTCTATGTTCATATTTGTTTTTTAAAATAGTAACAATTAAAAAGATTGTAGATGTTATTCCAAAAATAAGTAAAAAGTATTTGATTAGGTTGATAGTAATAAACAAAGCAAAACCGTCAGAAATATCTGAATTGTCAATTTTTCTCTGCCAATTTACTAGTTGTTTTGAAGTTTCAATCAGGTAATAAGCAGTAAAAGTTAAAGTTGCTATTATTAATAAAAATATTTTTTTATTAGGATTGTGGATATTATTAATCAATTAACGTAATTTTTTCGTTAGGAAGTTCCAATGAAGAGTAATCTAATTTCCAGCCAATGGTTTCTACTAAGCTATTCATTAGCATAATTGCTTCTAAGGCTTCTCTATTGGCAGTTTGCATTAGGTTGCTTTCTGGTACTTTTTGAGAAATATGATCTTTGGCTTCAGCATTAACCTTGGTTAAATCATCTGAACTAAATTTATTTAAAAAGCCATTTTGAATATCATAAAAACGAATAGAAGGCTCTATTGAGAAAATTTCAGGTTGAGGAAATTCAGATAATGAAATTGTTTTGTTTTTAGTGTCGGCTAACATTTTAATTTTTCTAAAATCGAAACCAATAAGAACTTTAGCGTTAATTAATATAATAGCTTTCTTTTTACTGGTAAAAAGACCAAGGAACTTTTCTTGGGAGTTTTCATGATGGTATATTTCTGCGAATTCTCCTTCAACAGTTATTAGTTTTGAAACTTTTTTGATTTTATCTAACAAAACAACAGATTGTTTTTGTGTAAGATTTTTTTTACTACTTAGTGCAAATTTTTGAAATATAAAATAAGAAGCAATAGCTCCTCCAGCCAAACCTAAAAAAAGTAATTCCATAAATACGAAGTTACAAAAAAAGAGGAGATGTTTGTAGTTAAGTTATTAGTTAAAAAAGAATCAAGGCTAGCTTTTTTACAAGCTAACCTTGATTAAAATTGATTTAAAAATAGTTTAAGGAACTATTTTTTTTAAATCATAGAAATAAAAGTCTTTATTATCATTCATTGCAACAAATAATCCGTTGGGGAATTTTGTGCCTAATGGTATGGTAGTAGCTTCACAACCATCAGTTTCTGTTGTCGATAAATTAACGGCTTTAATAAAAGCATTGGTTTTACGATCAAAAATGTTAAATTCTCCTTTTTGTTGGTTTGATATAATAATGTAACCGCTTGATTTACCTGTTTTGACTATAGCGATTCCTTCAATGTCTTCTGTGAATTTTTCGCCTCCGAATAAAGCTATTTCTTTATTTCCTTTTTCAGGGTCTGCGTAATATTTACGAATACCATGCTGTTCGTCAGAATAATAAATATATCCTAGTTCATTATCTACAGCTACGGCTTCAATTTCTTTTTTCTCACTAAAGCTGCCAAATTTTCTAATCAGTGTGCAAGTAGGTTTATTAGAGGTAGATGAGATTTCATATTGGTATAAATAGTTTTTCTTAGGTCCTGTCTTTCTACTTACTATGGCAAATAATTTTTGAGTAGTTGGTGATTTATATAAAGCTACTCCCATTGGTAAATTATGCTCAGGTATAGTTGTGTCTGTAAATACTTTGAAGCCACCATTATCTATAGGGTTCATATCAGGTACAGAAAACATTCTAATTTGTTGTAATTCTCGTTCAGTAAAAATAATTACGTCAGTTTTAGTGCTGTCGTTTAATTGAAAATCATAGGCTAAATCAATGTTGTTTGGTCGTTTAATGTTTTTAATACACTTGTCCGTTATTATTTTTCCGTCTAAGTTAAAGGCGTATATTCCTCCGTTAGTTTCTTTATCGGTACCAAAAACAATACTTTCGTTTGGATTTGTTTTGTTGACCCAAATAGCAGGGTCATCACTATCATTAGCAGTTTTTTCAGTTATTATGTCTGGTTGAATAGCAGGTAGTTTACTAGCTTGTTTGCAGGCATTAAAAAGTAAAAAAACACCAGTAATTATTGTTGTATTTAAAAATTTCATAATTGTAGTTTTAAAAAAGATCATACTTTAGCCCAAAAGTTAATTTTTGTCCATAATATTCAGCTTGCATTGTTCTGCTTTGTTGCCCTTGAAAGTAGCGTAATGGTTGATTGGTTAAATTTGTGAAATCAGCATAAAACCTTAAGTTTTTTGAAAATGTATATCCAATGTTAAGATCTAAGAAAAACTGCTGATCATAAAACCTATCATAAAATTCATTTTTTCCAATTTCATCAATATATGCATCTGAGAAATTTACTGAAACTCTAGCTGTAAATTTACCATCATCATAGCCTAAAGACCCGTTAAACATATTTGGAGCTGTATTGGGTAATGTCATATTTTTTCTTTCATCTCCATCTTCGTTATTTATACCATCAGCTTCAGATGTTAAGTAGGTGTAGTTTAAATATATATTAAAGTTTTTAGCAAATCCAGGAAGAAAGTTTAATTTTCGTTGAAACGACAGTTCTGCACCTAAAATATAAGCATTTTCTCCGTTTTCAGGGCTTTTTACTTCGTATCCTTGAGTATTTGGACCTAGGTTATTGTTTTTGATTTCGCTGATATAAACATATGAGAAGTCCGTAATTTTTTTATAAAAAGCCCCTGCGGATATGATTCCAATATTAGAAAAATAATGCTCTCCCATTAAATCGAAGTTCATAGATTTTGCAGGTTTTAGGTTTGGGTTTCCTATTTCTATCTCTTCATCTTCTCTTAGAATATTTCTATAAGGCACTAGGTCAGTATAGTTTGGTCGTGCAATTGTATTCGTATAGGCTAAACGAATAATAGAATTAGGTGTTAAGTCATATTTCAGGTGTATGCTTGGTAAGAAATTTGTGTAATTATTTTTACTTGTAGTATTTACATGATTAACGTAATCTCCATCTTTATTATAATTAACAATATTTCCTGTTGATGTTATTTGAGTTTTTTCAATACGAATACCAGCTAGTATTGATAGTTTGTTAATGAAGCGTTGTTCACTCATTATGTAACCAGCATATACATTTTCATTTGTGTTGTAGTTAGCTCCTAAAAATTCATCATATACAAGTTCTCTGTTTATAGTTGAGTTTAAAGTTAAGTTTCCTAGCCACTCTTCAGAGGCAAAATAACCAGCTTTGTATTGGTTTCCGGCTAAAAAATTATTGTTAGTAAGGTTTATAGTGGTTACATCTGCTAAAGTTTTATAGTTATTCTCTAAGTCATATTCGAAAAAGATATTTTCGCGTTGTTTTTGTTTTAATCTTGTTTTAAAACCAAATTTTATAAAGCCGTCTTCGCTATTAAACAATTTAGCTGGAAGTTGAAAATTGGTAGAGATATTAAAATCCTTTTCATCTGTGTATTTACTTTCTTCAGTTACCTCATCGTACTCGAAATTACTTAGGGTATTTGCGTATTGCTTATCTTCAGCAGTAAATAATGGAAATTTAGTATTTGAAACATGATTGTTTATAATATATTCAGATTTAAACCCTGCGTAACGTTCATTTAATCGTTCTTCTGAAGCTTTTGAAAAAGAAGCGATCCAATCGGCTTTAACTTTACCAAAAAGATGATCTCCTCCAAGAGTGTAATTTTGCATTCTTTGATCTTCTAAACGTCTGTTTTTGTTTCGATTATTATTGATTCCACCTTTTGTTTCTTTTTTTACTTCTACAGGAAATCGAGTAGGTGTATTGTTGTTTAGCGTAAAATCACCAATATTTATATCTTCTCCATCTAGGATTTCATATTTTGTTCTAAATCGGTTTTCTCTATCATCTCTCCAATTGTACATTGACTTAAAAAAAAGAGTATTATTGTTATTTAGTTGATAGTCAAAGTTAGCAGAAAAGCTTCTTCTAATTCTTTGTACTAAGTAATCACGTTGTTGAAATTCTTTAGAATATGGAGTGACATTTATTTTTTCTGTATCGGTTCCGTTAAAGTATTCAAATTCATTGTCCCATTCAGATTCAATATTATGCGAGCCAAAATCTGTATCGTTTATCGAAGCTGCTATTACCCAACCAAAATTTTTATTTTCACTTCTATCTCCAACCAGAAAAGAACCATTTAAAATACGTTTATTGTTAATGAAGTTAATACCAGAACTTGCCGTTGCCGAAAGTCTGAAATTTAATGGAGCCGTTCTAGTAATTAAATTAACAGAACCTCCAAGAGCATCGCCATCTAAGTCGGGAGTTACTGCTTTGTTTACTTCAATTGTTTGAATCATATCCGAAGGTATTAGGTCCATTTGAATATTTCTATTGTCACCTTCAGCTGATGGGATTCTGCTGCCGTTTAAGGTGACTGAATTTAATTGAGGAGAAAGCCCTCGAATAATAACGTTTCTTGCTTCGCCTTGATCAACTTGCATAGTTATACCCGGTACGCGTTTTATTGCATCACCTATATTAGAATCAGGAAATTTACCAATTTGATCTGTTGAGATAACGTTTGTAATGTTAGTGTTTGACTTTTGTTTATTTAGGGCTTTGGTTTCTCCACCTAAAGAAGTAGCAATGGTTACTTCGTCAAGTAAATTTAAATCTGGATTCATGATTATTTTCACAAAACTTGTACTTTTAGGATTGACCTGAACTGAAAGTGTTTTAGTTTGATATCCAATAAAGGTAATTTTTAACTCTTGTTTCCCTATGGGAATATTAACAATAGTAAACTGTCCGTTAAAATCAGAAATATCTCCTTTTTTTTCTGACTCTATTATAATGTTGGCTCCTGGTAAGTATAGTCCACTTTCATCAGTGATTATACCTTTAATTACTCCTTTTTGAGCAATTGTTTTTGAACTTAAAAGTGTAAGGAACACCGTTACAAAAAAAAGTTTTAAAAAATTTGAATGTGTCATTTTTTCGATTTTGTTTTCACTTCAAAGCTAGTGTTCGTAGGCTTTTATTGTTGTTTGTAAGAGGCAACAAAAAGTTTTTTTTAAGGCAACAATAAGGCAACATTAAAGTTTTTTTTACATTGTAATAACTTTTTGGGAAGATTTAAAGAGTAATCATGAAATTCACGAGTTCTTGCCTTGATTCAATAGGTAGTTTTTTGCGTAGCCTATATCTTGCTACTCGAATACTGTCTGGAGTAACTCGTAAAATAGAGGCAATCTCTTTTGAAGATAAATTTAATCGTAAAAGCATGCTTAATTTGAGTTCAGCTGGGGATAATTTTTCATTAGAAATGTTAATTAGTTTAGTGCTAAAATCAGGATGTATGTCATTGAATAAAAAATTAAAATCTTCCCATTCATTGTCTTGTTTTAATGAGAAATTTATCTCTTTAATTAATTCTGAAAGGTTGTTTTTATAGGTGATGTTTTCTCTATTTATAATGTTTTTTAGAGTTTTAGATATTTCAAATAACATTTTGTTTTTTTGAGATAAGTGTAAACTGTATTTTGAAAGCGTGGAGGTTTTTATTTCAATATCTCTTTCAAGTGTAGTTTGTAGTATGTGTTTTTTATCAAGTTCAGCTTTTAAAACCCTTTCTTTATATTGCTGTATTTTTTGTTTAGCTTTTCTTTTTTTGCTAAAAAAATAACTAGCAATTAAAATATATGAAACTAGTCCTATTAGTGCTAAAATGAGTAACTTTTGACTAGTGTAACTTACTTTGTTTTTTTCTTTTAATAAATTGATTTCTGCTTGTTTCTTTTGAGAATTGTAACGAGTTTGTAAAAAGTTAAGTTGATCTGTGTTTCTTTTTTTTAATGTTAATTCTTTAAAAGATTCTGACTTTAATCGGTAATTATAAGCTGTTTTGTATTTTTCAAGGGAGTAATGACTTTTTGATAAGTCTTTATAAGCACTTTCTAAAAGGTTACTGTTGTCTAATTTTTGAGCAAGTAATAATGAGAGTTTTGTGTATTTTAAGGATTTTAGAAAATCTCCTTTTTTTCTAAATATATCACCAATATTATTTAGGACATCGCATTCATCAATTGTGTTTGTGTTTTTTAAAAATTTGTAAGCGTTTAAAAAGTATATATGAGCTTTTTCAAATTGATGAAGATCCTCATATATACTTCCAAGATGAATATTGCTTTTAGCTATTCCGTAATCATTTACAATGATCGTGAATTTTTTTAGAGACTTATCAAGATGTTCAATAGCTTTCAGGTAAAGGCCTTGTTTTTCTTTTATGTGTCCTAGGATTAGATATGCATTAGCAACACCGTAATTGTATTTTTTTTGTTTGGAAAGAGATAGGGACTCGCGCACGTAATTTTCTGCTAAAGAGAAATTTTTTAATTCAATATAAATTTCAGCAATAGTATTTTTAATTTTTATAATGATGGTATCATCTTTTACTTCTTCTAAAGCTTTAATAAAATGTTTAATAGCTTCTGAATGTAAATGGTTTTTATAGTACTCATTTCCTGATTCAAAATTTGAAGGACTTTTTTTAATTTCTCTCTGATTAAAGTTTTTCGAGATATTAGAAGGAGTTAGAGTGGGTAAGTATAAAAAAAAAGTAATTAATATGTATATAGCCTTATTCATAACAGCAAAAAAACGATTCTGCTTTTTCTTTAATGTTAATAAAAAGTTATGAGAAGTGTTTGTGAAAATAAAAAAGCAACAGATTAAAATCTGTTGCTTTGTCGGGGTGGCAGGATTCGAACCTGCGACCTCCTCGTCCCAAACGAGGCGCGATGACCGGGCTACGCTACACCCCGAATTATTTCGGACTGCAAATGTATAAAAAAAAAGTAAACAACAAATAAAAAAGATGTAAAAATGTAATATTTTTATTCTTTATCGACTTATAATCAAAATATATAATACTAAGAGGATAAAAAACAAAAAACTACTACATTTGTAGTTACTAAATAATACATAGATATGGCAGAAAAAATAAAATGTTTAATCATTGGTTCTGGACCAGCAGGATATACAGCAGCAATTTATGCAGCGAGAGCAGATATGAAACCAGTAATGTATACAGGTATGCAAATGGGAGGTCAATTAACTACTACTACTGAAGTTGATAATTTTCCTGGTTATCCTAATGGTACTGATGGAACTGCTATGATGGAAGATTTAAAAAGTCAAGCTGAAAGATTTGGAACTGAGGTTCGTTTTGGTATGGTAACAAGTGTAGATTTTTCTGATAAAGAAGGAGGTATTCATAAAGTTATTGTAGATGAAACTACTGAAATTGAGGCTGAAACTGTAATTATTTCTACTGGAGCTACGGCTAAGTATTTAGGATTAGAAAGTGAACAACGTTTAATAGGTGGTGGAGTTTCTGCTTGTGCAACTTGTGATGGTTTCTTTTATAAAGGGCAAGATGTTGTTGTAGTTGGTGCTGGAGATACTGCTGCAGAAGAAGCAACATATTTAGCTAATATTTGTAGTAAAGTAACTGTTTTAGTTCGTAAAGACTATATGAGAGCTTCTAAAGCAATGCAACATCGTGTTAATAAAACAGAAAATATAACTGTTTTATATAATACTGAAATTGACGAGGTTTTAGGTGATAATGTTGTTGAAGGTGTAAGAGCTGTAAATAATCAAACTGGTGATAAAACTGATATTTCTGTTACTGGAGTGTTTATTGCAATTGGTCATAAACCTAATACTGGTATTTTTAAAGGAGTATTAGATATGGATGATACAGGATATTTAATTACTAACGGAAAATCAACAAAAACAAATATGCCTGGAGTATTTGCTGCAGGTGATGTTCAAGATAAAGAATACAGACAAGCTGTAACTGCTGCAGGTACTGGTTGTATGGCTGCTTTAGATGCTGAACGTTATTTAGGTGCTTTAGAATAGTAAAAAGTATATAAGATATTAAGAAGAGAGAGATTGCTGGAAAGCAATCTCTTTTTTTTGTTGCATTTTTTAATTAAAAGGTTTTCCTCATCGTGAAATTAGACGAATGCTTAAAAAAAACAATTAATTTGTAACGTTTTTAAAAAAACAGAGTTTATCAGTTTGTAAAATCAACTAACACAATTAAAACTTGGAAACATTATCAGATAATTCATTAATGCTGAAGGTGAAACATGGTGAAAATCAAAAACTAGGATTGTTGTATGAAAGGTATAAAAGACGATTATTTGGTTTTTTTTATCAAATGAACAAGGATGCTAGTTTAAGTGAAGATTTAGTACAAAATGTATTTATTAGGGTTTTAAAATATAAGCATACCTATACAGAAGAAAGTAAGTTTATTACCTGGGTATTTCAGATAGCAAGAAATGTAAACTATGATAATTTTAAAAAAATAAAAAAACACCAACATAAAAATATAGAAGAAGTAGATTATACATTAAATGGTTATGATGACATACAGAAAGATATTGAAACATCAGAAAATACATTTATTTTAAAAAAAGCAATGCAATTATTATCTAATGAAAAAAGAGAGTTTTTAACTTTAAGTAAGTTTAAAGAATTGAAATATAAAGAGGTTGGGCAAATAATGGGGTGTACTGAAGGAGCGGCTAGAACAAAAGTTCATAGAGCTTTACAAGAATTAAAAGAAGTTTATTTAACCTTAGATAAAAGATAAGATGATGGATTATAAAGAATATAAAAATACAATTATAGATTATTTGTCAGAAAATTTATCTGAAGTAAAAAAGCATGAGTTTGAGAGTTTTCTTAAAGTGAGTCCACAGCATAAAGAAGAATTTGATCAGATGAAGTCATTTTGGAGTATTGAAGAATCTATTCCAGAACCTAGCACAGCAATGGATGTGAAATTCTATACAATGTTAAATGCTGAAGAGCAGAAGAAAGAAAGTGTATCACTTTTAAAAAGAATAGAAACTTTTTTATTAGGGAGTGTAACAAAACAACTCGCATATACGGTGGTGATTTTAGTTGCAGGTTTTTTTATAGGTAAAGAAATGACTAGTACTTCAGGAGTATCAGAAGAATCAATAAAATATGCGCAAAAAGAAACAGAAAATGTACGTTCACAATTGGTGTTAGCATTACTAGAGCAACCGTCTGCAAATAAAAGATTACAAGCAGTAAATGAAGCTAATAAGCTCAATGAGGTAACAGAAACTATAATAAAAGCATTGTTTTCTACACTGAATAATGATACAAATGTAAATGTAAGATTATCAGCTGTTGAAGCATTGGGTAATTATACTGATATACCAATAGTAAGAGAAGGATTAATAACATCAATTTCACTTCAAAAAGCACCTTTAGTACAAATAGCTTTAGCAGATTTAATGGTAATTTTACAAGAGAAAAAAGCTGTAAAATCATTTAAAAAACTGATAGAAAAAGAAGATATAAATGAAAGTGCAAAAGAAAAAATGAAAGAAAGTATTCAACAAATTATTTAATATAAAATATTTATAAGATTGATGTAGATGGCATATCCTAGGCAAGCTTTTTACAGAAATACCCAAAAGTCATTCATCAAAAAACAAATAAATATGAAATTTTTAAAACTAATTACAATTACTGTCATTTTGTGTTGCTCAACAGTAATGTTAGGACAAAAACAAAAAAGTAATAAAAAATTAAAAAGTACGCATACTTTAAAACAAGAATTACAATTTACAAACGCCTCTTTAGAAAATATATTGGTTGTAGATAATGTATACGGATCTATCGATGTAGAAGGATATGATGGTTCTACAATTCAGGTTGAAGCTACCAGAACAGTTTATGCGGATAATGAAGAGGATTTAAAAAAAGGTGAAAAAGAAATAGGAATTAAATCGTCTAAAAAAGGAAATGCAATTTATGTGTATTTAGATTCTCCTTATTCTCACTTCGATATTGAAACTGGTAATTTTGAACATAGAGAATTTAATTTTAATAATAGACGAAGCTACAAGCATAGAACTAAGAGAATGTATAAATACGTGTTAAATTTTAAAATTAAAATACCGAAAAAGGCAAGTGTAGATTTAAAAGCTATTAATAAAGGAAATATAACTGTAGAAAATGTACATGGAAAATTATTGATTGCGCATAATATTAATGGAGCAATTAGTTTACAAAATGTATCAGGAAAAACCGATGTAAATGCCTTGAATAAAAATATAGATATAACCTATGCAGAAAACCCTAAAGAAGAAAGTTGGTATCGTTCTTTAAATGGTGATATTCATATAAAGTTTAAAAAAGATTTAGGAGCAACAATTAGTTACAAAACGATGAATGGAAAGTTTTATACGAATTTTGATGTTGAAAAAACAGTACCAAAAATTAAGAAAACCAAAGAGAGTAAAAGAAAAAAAGTAAAATATAAAATAGATTCGAATTCGCATTTTAAAATTGGAAAAGGAAATGTGCATTTACATTTTAATCAGTTAAACGGAGACGCAATCGTAAAAAAATAAAAAAATGAACACAAAAAATATAAAATTAGTACTTGTTAGTATGTTGTTTTTATTAACAATGAATATTATAGCTCAAGAAACTGTTAGAGTTCCCTTAACAAACCCAGGGAAACCAGGAGTTTTAAAAATGGGAATTATTAATGGATCAATTACTGTAAAAGGAACATCTAATAATGAAGTTATTATAAAAGGAATTAAAAAGGAAGGAGATATCCGTCATGGATCTAGGTATAAAAAAAAGAGTTCTAAAAAAGGGTTAAAAAGAATATCTAATACTTCTTTAGAGTTTAGTGCTGAAGAGTTTGATAATATAGTACGAGTAAATAGTTCGCCACAAGGAACAACCGATTTTGAGATTCAGGTACCTAAGAATTTTTCATTAAAAATATCAACTATAAATAGAGGTTTTATTTTAGTAGAGAATGTAAATGGTTCTATGGATATTAGTAACGTAAATGGAAAAATTACATTAAAAGATGTTAGTGGTTCTGTAAGCGCAGATGCTTTAAACAAAGACATTGTAGTTAATTTTTTAAAAGTAACTCCAAATACAGCAATGGCGTTTAGTAGTTTAAATGGAGATATAGATGTTACTTTTCCTAAAGAAATTAAAGCAGATATAAAAATTAAATCAGATAGAGGAGAAATTTATACTGACTTTGATTTAAAAGCGAAATCATCGAAAGCTAAAGTTACTAAAGGAAACCATAATCGAAGAAATGCATACCGAGTGAAAGTTGAAAAATGGATTAAAGGATCTATCAATGGTGGAGGACCAGAGTTTTTATTTAAGAACTTTAATGGAGATGTTATTATTAGAGCTAACTAAATTAATAATAAGGTTATATGCAAAAAAAGAGATTGCTGTAAAAGCAATCTCTTTTTTGTTATGTAAAAAGTAAAATCAGAATTAAGCTGTAACTGAAGCTTTCATTGATTTTCTATATAAAAAAGAATTAAAAATATTTCTTTTCCCAAAGTTGTTTATTGATCTAGCGTTTATGAATTTTCCAAAAAGAACACGGTTAACACCAAAGTATTCGTATGTGTTTCCGTCAGTAAAAGTAACTTCCAAACGCATACTTTTATGTTGGTAGTCTGCAACTTGGAATTCTGTAATAGTGGTTTTATAAGCTTCTAAATTAGCTTCTTTGGTTTCAGGAGCAATACTTACTAAAAAATGATAAGCATCAATTATTTTAGTACTCATTTCTCCAGCCTCTTCTTTTTTATCTTCGTCTTGAAATTTATCAGGGTGCCATTCTTTTACTAACCCTCTGTAGGTAGTTTTTAATTCTTTCAAATTAATAGCTCCTTCTACTTTAAATAACTTCTTATATTCTTTAATTCGCTTCATGATTGTTCTGTTTTCAGAATTGCGTGCAAAAGTACTGGTATTAAATAAATTATAGTATATTTTTTTATTGTTTATGCTAAAAAAGTTTAGTTATTAAAAATAAGCAAGTTCTTCTTCTTCTTTTTCATGTAATGAAGAAGCTACATCTTTAATAAAATGATCTATTTGATTTTTAGTAACATTGGGCATACAAATTATATGTGTAATATCATCTTCAGTAGCTAATTGCCATTTTTCCTTGATAGTATTAGACATTTTAGGTAATACAACAGTTATAGCTCCTGGATTTCTCCATGCATTAACACCAATTTTAAGTAATTCTTGATTACAATATTTGGCAACTTCTAAACTGTGTTTATATCTAGCTCTCAAGCCATCTATACCAAGTTTATTTATCGCATACCATAAAAATAATGGACTATGTCCGTTTCTTGAACCTGTTATAGTTGTATCTAAAGAGCCAATGTATGAAATACCTTTTGATACACGATCGCGAAGAGAACGCCTGGTAACAATAACTCCAGCGGGTATTGGAGAACCTATAAATTTATGTCCGCTGATTGAAATACTATCAGCTCCATCCATAAAATCAAAAGGAATTTTTGGTTCAACAAATGCTCCAAATGATCCTGCAAGTGCTCCATCACAATGAATATAATGATCTTGAATAGCTAATTTTTTTAAGATACCCTTTACTTTAGAAACATCATCCTTTGCTTCTTTCATTGTAGTACCGTAAGTGGTTAAAACAATTGCAGGCTTATGTCTGTTAAATTTTAAAGTTTCTTCTAAATCGTTATAATCTATTTCTCCATTTTCTTGTGAGCGAATAACAATACTTGGGATATTTAATAAATGGATATTCTTTTTAACGCTATAATGCGTAGATTCTGAGTAATAAACCATCGCTTTTGGGTACATTTCTCTAGCAATATATAAACCATACAAATTACTTTCCGATCCTCCATTGGTAACATATCCCCAGTAATCTTTTGGATTTGCTCTAAATAATTTTGCGAAAAAATTTACAACTTCTCGTTCAATTTCATGAGTTTGTACTTTGTAGGTACTGTCTTCAAATGGATCTCCAAGATTATTAATAGGGTATTTTAAAAACTCGTAAAGTTCTGAATAATCAAAATCTTTAGATACTGGATAGCCTAAAAAAGTATCTCTAGCTTTAGTAATCTTCTCTAAAAGCTGGTTAAGACGTTCTTGTTGTGTAGTAGTAGCCTTCATGATTATTAATTTTATGTGTTTTTGTTTTCATGCAAATCTATAGTTTATTAGAATTTTAATCTAGTTACAATCTTAATTAAGAAAATAAATCTTTTATTTTTGTTTTTAAAGATTATTGTTACTTTTGGGGAGGAGGATAATTATTAGATTTAGAAAAGAGTTCTTTTATGGATAGTATAGACAGAGAAATACTAATGCATTTGCAAGACAATGCTAAACAGAATACAAAAGAAATAGCCACAAAAATTGGTTTAACGGTAACGCCAACCTATGAAAGAATTAAAAAGTTAGAGCAAAGTGGTTATGTGAAAAAATATGTTGCTTTATTAGATAGGAATCTTATTGGCAAACAAATAATAGCTTATTGTCAAATAACATTATTCAAACACCAAAAAGAGTTAATCGATTCTTTTAAGGAAAATATTTTAAGTCTTCCAGAAGTAATGGAGTGTCATCATGTATCTGGTAATTTTGATTTCTTATTAAAAGTAGCAGTAAATGATATGAACCAATTTCAAGAATTAATTAACGATAAGCTTTCGGTATTTGAAGGAATTTCAACTATACAAAGCTCATTTGTTATGAATTCTTTTAAAGACACTACGGTGTTTGATTTATAAAATTAGTATTTTCTATTTGCTTTTGAGTATTCGTCTAATTTTTCTTTTTCTTTTGCAGTTAGTTTGTCAATACCTTTTTTATGGATTTTTTCAAGTAAAAGATTAAATTCTTTTTTATTTAGTGCTCTTTCTTCGTTGTATTTCTCATCAATAGTTTGAGGCTTTTTATGAGTTTTAAAAGGATTATCAACGAGCAATAAATGAGGTTTTATCAAAATAAAAAAGATAAATATTAATGTTGGTACAAGAGAAAGTAGAATAGGAATGTAGTTTTGGATTAATGAACTAGGACTAATTATAATTGCTGTAATCATTCCTATTACTGCTCCTCCTAAATGAGCTTCGTGCCCTATATTGTCATTATTAGATTTAATGCCATAAATAGTGTAACTAATATATAAAAGACCAAATAACCAACCAGGAATTGATACAGGTAAAAATAAAATCCCCACTCCAATATTTGGAATTAAAGCTATTGAAGCAAATATAACTCCACAAACAGCTCCAGAAGCACCTACAGCACTATAGTTTCCATGGTTTTTATGAATAAATAAAGCGAATAAATTCCCTGCAAGTAAGCTAGTAAAGTATATTAAAGCAAAGTAAATAGATCCTAATCGAAGTTCTAAACTCGCTCCAAAAGAATATAAACTAAACATATTAAAAATGAGGTGAGTCCAGTTTACATGTAAAAAACCAGAACTTATTAGCCTTTTATAATCTTTGTTGATTAATATTTTGTCAACCTGAAATTTATAGGTATTTAAAAACTGCCAATTTTCAAAACCTTGATAAGAAACAAAGCCATTAGCAATTAATATAAGTAATCCGACAGTTCCAATATCTGGCATTAGTTGTATTTGTTTTTTAGTTATTTTAAATGATTTTATGGGCTATTTAAAACCTATATTCAAAGATAAATATTTATAAGAAAAAAGACCGTTAAAAACTAATTTAACGATCTTTTAAACAAACAACTAAATTCTAAAACCTATGAAAGTTAAAGAAGGTTTTTATGCTCTTTTGAGCAAATATTTTTAGAAGCAGTATTTATTTTCTGCTTTTAATTTTTCTGCGATTGTATTACGTAATTCAACGATATTAGGGTAGTTAGCATATTTTGTAAAACGCTTTAATCCCATTAACATCATGCGTTGCTCATCACCTTCAGCAAAAGAAATGATTCCTTCTTTAGCGTTTTTAGTAATAATGTCAACAGCATTGTATAAATACAATTGAGTCATAGCAATTTGTTCTTTTTGAGAAGCTTCACCAGAACGTTTTACGTTTTTCTCAGTTCTCAAAATAGCAGACTCTGCCATGTATGTTTCAATTAAAATATTTGAAGCAGCTGTTAATAATTGTTGATGTTGCTCTAATTCTGGTCCAAATTTTTGGATAGCAGCACCAGCAACCATTAAGAATACTTTCTTTAATTTACCAATAATCTCTTTCTCTTCAGCAAATAACTCAGAATAATCAGGTGTATCAAAAGAAGGAATACCTAATAATTCTTCACCAACAGCCATAGCAGGGTTTAATAAATCTACATGACCTTTCATTGCTTTTTTAACTAACATCCCAACAGAAAGTAATCTGTTAATTTCATTAGTTCCTTCATAAATACGAGCAATACGAGCATCTCTCCAAGCAGACTCCATTGGAGTTTCTTCTGAGAATCCCATACCTCCAAAAATTTGAATTCCTTCATCAGCACAATTTTGTACGTCTTCAGAAACAGCAACTTTTAAAATAGAACATTCTATAGCATACTCTTCAACACCTTTTAATTCAGCTTCTTGATGAGTATTTCCTTCTGATTCACGAATAGTAATTCTATCTTCAATGTTTTTAGCGGCTCTGTATGATGCAGATTCACCAACATATGCATTAGTAGCCATTTCTGCTAACTTAGATTTGATAGCTCCAAACTCAGAAATAGGAGTTTTAAATTGCTTACGTTCGTTAGCGTATTTTACACCTTCAGTAATTATTCTACGTTGAGAATCTAAACAAGCAGCAGCTAATTTAATTCTACCTACATTTAACGCATTCATGGCAATTTTAAATCCACCACCACGAACAGATAACATGTTTTCAACAGGTACTAAAGTATCATTAAAAAACACTTGACGCGTTGAAGAAGCACGAATACCTAATTTATGTTCTTCTTCACCTAATGTAACACCATTAGGATTGTTTTTATCATATTCTAATATAAAACCAGTAATGTTTTTATCATCACCAATACGCGCAAAAACGATAAAGATTTCAGCAAAACCTGCATTTGAAATCCACATTTTTTGACCGTTAATTTTATAGTTTTTACCATCTTCTGTTAATTCAGCAGTGGTTTTTCCAGAGTTTGCATCTGATCCAGCACCAGGCTCCGTTAAACAGTAAGCGCCAAAACGCTCACCCATTGCTAAAGCAGGAACAAATTTTTGTTTTTGTTCTTCAGTACCGTAAAGGGTAATAGGCATAGTACCAATACCAGTATGTGCACCAAAAGCAGTACTAAAAGATCCAGTTCCACTAGAAATATAGTCACAAGTAAGCATTGTAGAAACAAAGCCCATTCCTAATCCTCCATAAGCTTCAGGAACAGATACTCCTAAGAAACCTAATTCACCAGCTTTACGCATAGTTTCTTCAGTTAAAGCATAATCTTTAGCCTCGAAACGAGTTTTATGTGGAATGATTTCACGATCGTTAAATTCCATAACGGCCTCTTTCATCATTCTCTGCTCCTCAGAAAAATCTTCAGGAGTAAATATATCTTCGCAATTAGTTTCTTTTACTAGGAATTGCCCACCTCTTAATAAATCTGACATTTTGTTTTGTTTTTTTAGTTTAAGAATTCAAAAATACCTGCTGCACCTTGTCCAGTTCCTACGCACATAGTTACCATTCCGTATTTTCCTTGCATGTTACGCTTACGCATTTCATCAAATAATTGAACTGATAATTTAGCTCCAGTACAACCTAAAGGATGTCCTAATGCAATTGCACCACCATTTACATTAATGATGTCTGCATTTAATCCTAATTCACGAATTACAGCTAATGATTGAGAAGCAAATGCTTCATTTAATTCAATTAAGCTAATATCTTCTTGTTTTAATCCTGCTTGTTTTAATGCTTTTGGAATAGCAGCAACCGGTCCAATACCCATAATTCTAGGAGGAACACCAGCGGCAGCATAACTAACCATACGAGCAATTGGTTTAAGGTTTAATTCCTTAACCATTTCTTCGCTCATTACCATTACAAAAGCGGCACCATCACTAGTTTGAGAAGAGTTACCAGCAGTAACACTACCATTAGTAGCAAATACTGGACGTAAACGCTCTAAACCAGCAATATTTGAACCTTTACGAGGCCCTTCGTCTTTAGTTACTGTATATTTTCTTGTTGCTCTTTTACCTTTAGCATCTATATAAGTTTCTTCAACTTCTATAGGAACAATTTGGTCTTGAAAACGATTTTCTTCTTGAGCTTTTAATGCTTTTAAATGTGAGTTTAAAGCAAATTCATCTTGATCTTTACGAGAGATATTGTATTTCTGCGCAACTTCTTCAGCAGTATTACCCATTCCCCAATAATAATCAGCATGACCAGCAGCTACTGTATCATAATTTAATTCTGGTTTAAATCCTGTCATTGGTACTGAACTCATACTTTCTGCTCCACCAGCAATTACACAATCAGCCATTCCTGATTGAATTTTTGCAACTGCCATACCAATAGTTTCTAATCCTGAAGAACAAAAACGGTTAACGGTAACACCTGGAACGTCTTCAATTTTTAAACCCATTAAAGAAATTAAACGAGCCATATTTAATCCTTGAGAACCTTCTGGCATTGCATTACCAACAATTACATCGTCAATACGTTTTTTATCGAACTCAGGTAACTGCTCCATCATATATTCGATAGTTTCAGCAGCTAATTCATCAGCTCTTTTAAATCTGAACGCACCTCTTTTAGATTTTCCTACGGCGGTTCTATATCCTTTTACTATATATGCTGTTTTCATTTTTCTTAGTTTCTTAATGGTTTACCAGTTTTTAACATGTGCTGAATACGCTCTAATGTTTTACGCTCTGTACATAAACTTAAGAACGCTTCACGCTCTATGTTTAATAAATATTGTTCAGAAACTTTTGTTGGTTCTGATAAATCTCCACCTGCCATTACATAAGCTAACTTATTGGCAATTTTTTGGTCATGCTCAGAGATAAACTTACTAGCTTGCATTGAATCGGTAGCAACCATAAATGCACCTAAAGCTTGTTTACCTAGTACTAATACATCTTCACGTTTTACAGGTTGTGTATAACCAGCTTCTGCTAATAAAACAGCATGTTTTTTAGCTTGCGCAATTTGACGTTCTTTATTTACAACAACAACATCTTTTCCTTTTTGTAATAAGCCTAAATCAAAAGCTTCATAAGCTGAAGTTGATACTTTTGCCATACCTATAGTTAAGAAATATTCTTGAAGTACATTTAATTGTACATCTCCTGTACGGAAAGTGTCAGATGCTCTTAAGGCCATTTCTTTAGAACCACCTCCACCAGGGATAACACCAACTCCAAACTCAACTAATCCCATGTATGTTTCAGCGGCAGCAACTACTTTATCAGCATGTAATGATAATTCACATCCACCACCTAAAGCCATACCATGAGGTGCAGAAATTGTTGGGATTGATGAATAACGCATACGCATCATAGTATCTTGGAAATACTTGATAGCCATATTTAATTCATCATACTCTTGCTCAACTGCCATCATAAAAATCATTCCTATGTTAGCACCTACTGAGAAGTTTGCCGCTTGATTACCAACTACCAATCCTTGGAAGTCTTTTTCAGCTAAATCAATTGCTTTGTTTAAACCAGCTAAAACATCACCACCTATAGTGTTCATTTTAGATTGGAATTCACAATTTAAAATACCATCTCCTATATCTTCAATAACTACTCCTGAGTTTTTAAATACCTCATTTGTTTTACGAATATTATCTAAGATGATAAATGAATCTTGACCAGGCTTTTTAGTTTGAACTTTTGCAGTTACATCATAGTAATAAGTTGCTCCTTCTTTAACTGAATAGAAAGAAGATGAACCTTTTGCTAACATTTCAACAACCCAAGCAGCTGGTTCTTTACCTTCAGCTTTCATTAGTTCGATACCTTTTTCTACTCCTACAGCATCCCAAATTTCGAAAGGTCCATTTTCCCATCCGAAACCAGCTTTCATGGCATCGTCAATTTTGTATAATTCATCAGATATCTCTGGAATTCTATT
The DNA here is from genome assembly GCA_042093175.1 of Tenacibaculum sp. Classification (GTDB taxonomy): domain Bacteria; phylum Bacteroidota; class Bacteroidia; order Flavobacteriales; family Flavobacteriaceae; genus Polaribacter. The sequence goes on from JBELFC010000003.1 coordinate 40,899, forward strand.
TTGAACATACGCAAACATAGCTGCGAAATTCTTACGGTAAAATTCACCCGCTTTATCTTTTCCTCCAACTAATACTTTAAAACGATCAATTGGTTTGTCAATGGTTTTTGTTAATTCTAAAGTAGCAAATTTCGCACGCTTTTTAGAACGATATTCCATCGTGTCTAAGTCTAATGATAAAATTTCTTTTTTACCTTCAGCATTCACTGATTTTTTGTAGAAACCTTGTTTAGTTTTACTACCTAACCATTTGTTTTCCATCATTGTGTTGATGAAATCAGGAAGCTTAAACAATTCATGAGCTTCATCATTTGGGCAGTTTTCATAAATACCATTAGCAACATGTACTAAAGTATCAAGCCCAACAACATCAACAGTTCTAAAAGTAGCCGATTTTGGACGGCCAATTACAGGACCAGTTAATTTATCAACTTCTTCAATAGTTAATCCTAATTCTTTTACTTGATGAAATAGAGATTGAATTCCGAAAATTCCAATTCTATTTCCTATAAAAGCTGGGGTATCTTTAGCTAAAACAGAAGTTTTTCCTAAAAATTTAGAACCATAATCCATTAAGAAGTCAGTAACTTCTTGTTTACATTGAGGACCAGGAACAACTTCAAATAATTTTAAATAACGAGGAGGATTAAAAAAGTGAGTTACTGCAAAATGTTTTTGAAAATCTTCACTTCTTCCTTCATTCATAAACTTGATAGGAATTCCTGAAGTGTTTGAAGAAATAATAGTACCAGGGGTACGGTGTTTTTCAACTTGTTCAAAAACGCTTTGCTTTATGTCTAAGCGTTCAACAACAACCTCCATTATCCAATCTACATCTTTAATTTTATGTAAATCGTCATCAATATTACCAGTGGTAATTCTATCTGCAAATTTTTTACTGTAAATAGGAGATGGTTTTGATTTTAAAGAAGCGGTTAGTGCATCGTTAACCAAACGGTTACGTACAGCTTTGTCTTCTAAAGTCAATCCTTTTGCTTTTTCTTTGTCATTAAGTTCACGAGGAACTATATCTAATAATAATACTTCAACGCCAATATTAGCAAAATGACATGCAATACCAGATCCCATAATTCCAGAACCTATAATCGCTACTTTTTTAATTCTTCTTGTCATTAGTTTAATGTTTTATACAGCTTGTTTATTTATATCATCACCATAAATCAATTTGTCTGTAATAAGTTGATTTATAGTTCTTGTTACTTTAAAGAAGTTTTCTAGTTCTTCATCAGTAATATGTTTTCTTACTTCATTATTAAATTGATATACGTGTCCTTTAGATACTTCACGCATTTCTTTACCGTAATCAGTTAGTTTAATAATAACACTTCTTCCGTCGTTTGGGTTTTTTTTCCTGAAAATCATTTTTTTATCTTCCATTGTTTTTAATAAACGAGAAAGACTAGTAGGTTCCATACCCATTAGAGGTCCCAAAGCGGTAGAAGGAGTTCCATCTTCAAAATCAATATTAAGTAGAACAAAAGCTGTAGCCATAGTGCTATTATGCTTTGCCGCTTGCTCATTATACATTTTAGCAACAGCTTGCCATGTAGCTCTTAATTGATGATCTATTGATTTGTTTTTTTCCATACAGGGTCAAATATATAAAAAAAATATTATGCATGCATAGTAAATTGTAAAAAAATTATGCATGCATAGCATTTTTTTTGATGAAAAATCATAAAATCATAGGGAAAGTAAAATAGTGATTTGGGAAACATATTAGGAAGTATACTATAGAAGTAGTTCATTTTTGTGTGATATTTTAAATAAAAAAGAAAATGATGAAAAATACTTTAACGCTATTAATTCTAATAACTACGTTTTTTAGAATTAATGCACAAAATGTAAATATTCCTGATACTAATTTTAAAAACTTTTTAGTAAGCAATTATCAAATAAATACAAATGGGGATTCTGAGATACAAGTAAGTGAAGCTAATTCTTATACTGGAAGTATCAGTTGTCCTAATAAAAATATTGCCGATTTAACAGGGATAGAAGCTTTTATTAATATCAAAGTATTGGATTGTAGTAGGAATCAGATAACTAGTTTAGATGTTTCTAATTGTGTAAAAATGATATGGCTATTTTGTACATCAAACCAATTGACAAGTATAGATGTTTCAGGCGCATTAAGTTTAGAAGGTTTTTTTTGTCGTTTTAATCAATTAACAAATATTGATGTTAGTAATAACTTATTACTAGAAGGTTTTCACTGTGGAAATAATCAATTATCAAGTATAGATGTTTCTAATAATATTAAGTTAGCCTATTTTGAAGCTGCTAATAACCAAATAACAAGCATTGATTTGTCTACTAATTCTGATCTTAGACAAATAGTCATTAATAACAATCAATTAACTTCTTTAAATTTAGCGAATGGTAATAATACGAATATACCTTCTGGCTATTTTGATATTAGGAATAATCCAAACTTACTTTGTGTTAATGTTGATGATACAACCTATAGTACTGCTAATTGGATAAATAAAGATTCACAAACGGGGTATGGTACTAATTGTATTACACCTATATGCGATGTAACAATTCCAGACGCTAATTTTAAATCATATTTAGTAAATAATAGTCTAATTAATACTAATGGAGATTCAGAGATCCAATGTAGTGAGGCAATAGCTTTTACTGGAGCAATATACTGCCAAGGGAAACAGATTGCAGATTTAACAGGGATAGAAGCTTTTGTTAATGTAACAAAATTATACTGTAATATGAATCAGTTAACTAGTTTAGATCTTTCTCAAAATATTCATTTAAGAGAGTTGTTTTGTGAAAGTAATCAATTAACAAATTTGAATATTACGCAAAATACTGATTTAGCAGTTATAAATTGTGAGGGAAATCAATTAACTACCATAGATTTTACTAATAATGTTAACTTAGTAGAATTAAACTGTAAGAGAAATTCATTGGCAACTATTGATTTAACTCAGAACCTAGCTTTAAGTTATTTGGAATGCGGCTTTAATCAATTGACAGGATTGAATATTAATAGTAATGTAGATTTAAAATATGTATCATGTCAAAATAATCAAATAACTACTCTTAATACTTCTAATAATAGTGAATTAAAAGCTTTGGAGTGTAGCTATAATCAGGTAGTAAGTTTGGACATGAGTCAAAATACAGATTTAATAAGTGTTAGAGCAACAAATAATCAATTAACGGCTTTAAATGTAGCAAATGGGTTTAATCAGAATATGTTAGATTTTAGAATAACGAATAATATAAATTTACTTTGTGTACAAGTAGATGATCCTGTTTATAGTTCCTCTAATTGGACATTTAAAGATTCACAGACAAGTTATAGTGCTAATTGCAATAGTGTTTGTACTGTAAATATTCCTGATGTTAATTTTAAATCGTATTTAATAAATAATAATTTGATTAATACTAATGGAGATACTGAAATTCAGTGTAGTGAAGCTGTTGCTTTTACAGGGATAATAAATTGTTCAAATAAAAGTATAGTTAATTTAACAGGTATTGAAGCTTTTACAGTATTAACAAGGTTAGACTGTAGTCAAAATCAATTAACAAGTTTAGATGTTTCAGCCAACACAAATTTAAGATATTTAAACTGCAGGGCTAATGCATTAACAACTATTGATGTTTCAAATAACTTAGGACTTAGGATTTTTAATTGTAGTCAAAATCAATTAACAACTATTGATGTTACTAATAACATTAGTCTTATGAATTTGTATTGTAATGAAAATCAATTAACAAACTTGAATGTTTCTACAAATACTAGTTTAAAATATTTAAATTGTAAATTAAATCAACTAACAAGTTTAGATGTTTCTAATAATACTGCTTTAGATATTTTTTATTGTGGTAATAATCAAATAAATGATTTAGATGTGTCTAATAATACTAGCTTAAGGTATTTTAATAGCAAAAATGGTACTCTAAAAAAATTAAATGTTGCCAACGGACAAAATTTATCTATAGTTTCTTTTGATATTAGAAACAATCCAGATTTAACTTGTGTTAAAGTAGATAATACAGCATATAGTACTAGTACTTGGACTAATAAGGATGCTCAAGCTAATTATAATATGCTATGTCCTACTGTGCCAATTGTTGCTCCAATACTATCAAAAAACTTTAAAGTAATTAGTGTATATCCTAACCCAGTAAAAAATATATTGTATGTTAAGAGTGAAGGTAAGGCAGTTTCAAAAATAGAAATCTTAGATTTTTCAGGGAGAGTTTTAATAGGAGAAATAAATACAAAGGGAGGTATAAATGTTTCCAATTTAAATCCAGGGATGTATTCTGTGAAGGTATATTTAGAAAATAGTTTTATAATTAAACGTTTAATTAAAGAGTAAACCCACTTCTTAGAATATTCTTAAAATAGCTACTGTTTTTAAAGTTAATTTAAAAACAGTAGCTATTTTTTTATGGTTTGATGTAACAATTGAAGATTAGAGCATACTAATTAAATATAAAAAATATGTAAGTTTGTTTAAGCTTACTATTAAAAACAGCTATTAATTAACCAAAAAATCAATGAATAATTTACTAGAAATTAATAATGTGGTAAAACGCTATGGGGATTATACTGCATTAAACGATGTGTCAATGCACATTCCAAAGGGAAGTGTTTTTGGATTACTTGGTCCTAATGGAGCAGGGAAAACTTCGTTAATTAGAATTGTTAATCAAATAACAATGCCAGATAGTGGTAAAATACTTTTAGATGGAGAAGCTTTAGCTCCTCATCATGTTGAATATATTGGTTACTTACCAGAGGAAAGAGGATTGTATAAGAGTATGAAGGTAGGTGAACAGGCACTATATTTAGCACAATTGAAGGGGTTGTCTAAAACAGAAGCGAAAAAACGCCTTAAGTATTGGTTTGATAAGTTTGATATAGGAGCTTGGTGGGGGAAAAAAATAGAAGAATTATCAAAAGGAATGGCTCAAAAAGTACAGTTTATAGTAACAGTATTACACCAACCAAAATTATTGATTTTTGATGAACCTTTTTCAGGTTTTGATCCTATAAATGCTCAGTTAATAGCTAAAGAAATTTTACAATTACGTGATGAAGGAGCAACCATTATTTTTTCTACTCATAGGATGGAAAGTGTAGAAGAAATGTGTGATTATATTGCTTTAATTAATAAATCTAATAAAATTTTAGATGGAAAGTTAGATGATATAAAACGTGAGTTTAGAACAAATACTTTTCAGGTAGGCTTAACTACACCAAATGTTAAAGAAGTAGAAGCTAAATTAAAAGAGAATTTTAAAGTTTTACCTGCTGATTTTAGATCGTTAAATGACGGGTTAAAATTAAATGTAAAATTAACTCAAGGTAATTCAGCTAATGATTTATTATCATTTTTAACAACGCAAGGGCAAGTACAACATTTTGTAGAATTAATACCAAGTGCCAATGATATATTCATTGAAGCAATAAATAAAAACAGTTAGTATAATGAAAAAGTTACGATTAATTATAGAACGAGAGTTTATAGCTAAAGTTAAAAATAAATCATTCATTGTAATGACATTTTTAAGTCCTTTACTAATGATTGGTATGGGAGCTTTGGTCTTTTTTTTAATGAAGAAAAATGATGAAAAGGTAAAGAAAATTGTATATGTTGATGAATCAGGATTGTTTTCTAAAGAAATTTTTAAAGATTCAAAAACAGTAAAGTATGAAGACTTTACAAAATTAGGGATTGATGATTCTAAGAAAAAAGTAGAAGAAGGAGATTATTATGGAGCCCTACATATTCCTAAAATTGATAGTTTAGAAGTGTTAGCAAATTCAATTGAGTTTTTCTCAAAAGATTCACCTAGTATGTCGATAATGGGGAGCTTAGAAAATAAAATTGAAAAAAAATTAAGAAATGAAAAGCTAACAAAATTCGGAATTGATTTAGCTCAGATTAAAGCATCTAAAATATCTTCAGATATTAAAATGTTTAATTTTTCAGGAGAAAAATCATCTAAGTTGATAAATGGATTAAAAATAGGAGTTGGAGCTATTGCTGGTTACTTATTAATGATGTTTGTAATGATTTATGGAACCTCTGTTATGCGAAGTGTAATTGAAGAAAAAACAAGTAGAATTATTGAAGTAATTGTTTCTTCAGTTAAACCTTTTCAATTAATGATGGGGAAAATTATAGGTAATGCCTCAGCTGGATTGTTACAGTTTTTTATATGGGGAATTTTATTTTTTGTATTCAGCTTGGTGGCTTCTTCAATATTTGGAATTGATATGATGGAAATGCAAACTGCAAAAGTATCTCCTGAACAAATGGAAGCAATGCAACAGGCAGCAGGAAGTAAGGGAGAAATGATACTACAAGAAATTTTTAGGTTACCATTATTAAAAATGTTTTTGCTATTTATTTTCTATTTCTTAGGAGGTTATATGTTGTATAGTTCATTGTTTGCAGCTGTGGGAGCAGCAGTTGATAACGAAACTGATACTCAGCAATTTATGATGCCAATTATGTTGCCTTTAATCTTAGCAGTTTATGTAGGTTTCGCAACAGTAATTAATGATCCACATGGACCAGTATCTGTTATATTTTCTTACATACCGTTTACATCACCTATAGTAATGTTAATGCGTATACCATTTGGTGTAGCTTGGTGGGAAATAGTAATTTCTATGTTATTATTAGTTGCAACATTCATGGTAATAGTATGGTTAGCAGCTAAAATATACAGAGTAGGTATTTTAATGTATGGTAAAAAACCTAGTTATAAAGATTTATGGAAATGGATTCGTTATAACGGATAACATATTCGAATAGTTAAAAATTAAAAGTAGTTATTGTAAAAGATAACTGCTTTTTTTTTGTGTAAAATAAAATATTTACCATAATTTTATTCATGTGAAAGAACTTAATAATATACTTAACTATTCGTTTAAATTTAGTAAAGAAATAAGTATAAGTGTTAAAGCTATTTTAGTCTTAATACTTGTATTGGTAATAGCCTCTATACTTTTAAAACTTTTTAAAAAACTAGTAGTAAAAAGGCTTGAGCAAGATGATAAAAATAAATTTGACACTGTTTTTTCTTTTGTTAGTTGGCTATTATACATAACTATTTTTCTTACAACTCTTAGTACATCCGGTGTAAATGTAACCGCAATATTTGCAGCTTCTGCAGCCTTGTTAATTGGTGTAGGTTTGGCTTTGCAAACTTTTTTTCAAGATATAATTTCTGGTATTTTTATAATTGTAGATCAAAGTGTACATGTTGGTGATATCATTGAATTAGATGATAAAGTAGGTAGGGTCGAAGAAATAAAATTACGCACAACAAGAGCAGTAACTATTGATAATAAAGTGTTGATTATACCCAATCATAAGTATTTAACTAGTAGTTTATATAATTGGACACAGAATGGAACTACCACAAGAGAAAGTGTTGAGGTAGGAGTTGCTTATGGTAGCGATTTAGAGTTGGTTAAAAAACTCTTGCTAAGAGCCGCTAATGAACATCCAAATATATTAAACAACCCTGAACCTTTAGTTTTGTTTATGAATTTTGGTGATAATTCGTTAGATTTTAAGTTAGTGTTTACTTTAAATGATAGCTTTATGGCTTCAATACCGCAAAGTGATATTCGTTTTAAAATAGATCAATTATTTAGAGAGCATAATATTTCTATACCATTTCCGCAAAGAGATATACATGTTATTAAAGAGTAAGGCTTAATGAAAAAAAGTAATGTATTAAGGTTTTTATTCTATATAATCTCAGTTCTATTCATTATATTTTGTATTTGGGAAATAGAAAATGCTATAATTTTCTTTATTCCCTTACTAGTAATTCTGATAGTTTTTAAAGTATTAAAGTTTTATAAATACAAAAGAAGGATGGTTAAATTAGGGAAGAGAGAATTCTTTTTAAATCAATACATTGCTTCTTTTTTAATTTTAATAAGTTTTATAGTTTATATTGTATATGTTTCAAAGTTTAAATTCGATTTAAATACAGAATTCGCCTACTTTTTTCTAGGTGAAAATGGAAACTCAGGTTTTTTTTATGGGTTGCTTATGTCTTTGGTAATAAGAGGTTTATTTGAAGGTAATTACGAGGTTTATTTAACGGATAAAGGAATTGTAAAGGGAAGAAGTTATTTTGAAGAATATCTATGGGAAGATTTTTTAAGTTTTGAAATAATAAAGGAACAGTCTTTGATTCGTTTTAAAAAGAAAAATGCTAAATTTATTTTTATAAAGTACAAAGATGATACATTTAAAAATAGAGAAGATCTAATAATAAGTAAGTTGAATAAAAATCTAACGGAAGATGTCAAAAATATTAATAATTGAGGACGAAGCAGCAATTCGTAGAGTATTAAAAAAAATTATTTCTGAAGAAAATGATGCTTATAAAGTTGAAGAAGCTGAAGATGGATTGGCAGGAATAGAAATGATTAAAGATAAAGATTATGATTTAGTATTATGTGATATTAAAATGCCTAAGATGGATGGTGTTGAGGTGTTAGAAAAGGCTAAAAAAATAAAACCTGAAATACCAATGGTTATGATTTCTGGACATGGAGATTTAGATACTGCGGTAAATACAATGCGACTAGGTGCTTTTGATTATATTTCAAAGCCACCAGATTTAAATCGTTTGTTAAATACGGTTCGTAATGCACTTGACAGAAAAGAATTGGTTGTAGAAAATAAACGACTAAAAAAGAAGGTTAGCAAAAGCTACGAGATGATTGGTGAAAGTGATGCGATTACGCACATAAAAGATATCATAGAAAAAGTAGCAGCAACTGACGCCCGTGTTTTAATTACTGGGCCTAATGGAACAGGAAAAGAGTTAGTAGCTCACTGGTTACATGAGAAATCAGATAGATTAAAAGCTCCAATGATTGAAGTTAATTGTGCTGCGATACCTTCTGAGTTAATAGAAAGTGAATTATTTGGGCATGTTAAAGGTAGTTTTACAGGAGCTAATAAAGATAGAGCAGGTAAGTTTGAAGCTGCAAATGGAGGTACTATTTTCTTAGATGAAATAGGAGATATGAGTTTGTCAGCACAAGCAAAGGTATTAAGAGCTTTACAAGAAAATCGTATTCAACGAGTAGGGTCTGATAAAGATATAAAAGTAAATGTTCGTGTTGTAGCTGCTACAAATAAAGATTTAAAGAAGGAAATTGCTGAAGGACGCTTTAGAGAAGATTTATACCATCGTTTAGCAGTTATTTTAATTAAAGTACCTGCTTTAAATGATAGGAGAGAAGATATTCCATTATTGATTAACTTTTTCACTGATAAAATTTCAAAAGAACAGGGAACTCCTAAAAAAGATTTTTCTGCAGCAGCAATAAAGTTATTACAAGAATATGATTGGACAGGAAATATACGTGAATTACGAAATGTAGTTGAGCGTTTAATTATACTAGGCGAAAAAGAAGTTTCAGGAAATGATGTAAATATGTTTGCTAGTAAATAGTTAAATTTTATAATTTAAAACTAAAACTATAAATAAAGTTGATGTTAAAATAAAAAATTAGCATCAACTTTTTTATTACAAACTTTTTTTCGGTGGTATATTTGTACTTGTAAAAAATAAATATTAATCATTTAAAATTATAAAAATGGCTACATTAGTTGGTAAGAAATTCCCAAATTTAAACGTTGATGCAATGAACGAAATGGGGGATACATTTAAAGTAAATGTTTTAGAAGAGGCAGTAAATAACAAGAAAAAAGTATTGTTATTTTGGTACCCTAAAGATTTTACTTTTGTTTGTCCTACTGAGTTACATGCTTTTCAAGCTGCCTTAGGAGAATTCGAAAAAAGAAATACTGTTGTAATTGGAGCTTCATGTGATACGCCAGAAGTACACTTTGCATGGTTAAACCAGTCTAAAGATAACGGAGGAATAGAAGGTGTAACATACCCATTATTAGCTGATAGTAACCGTAACTTATCATCTATCTTAGGAATTTTAGATATTTCTAACGAAACTTATGATGAAGCTACTGGTACTGTACAGGTAGAAGGAGATAACGTAACTTATAGAGCTACTTATTTAATTGACGAAGAAGGAACTGTTTTCCATGAAGGAATTAATCATATGCCAGTAGGTCGTAACGTAAGTGAATTTTTACGTTTAGTTGACGCTTATACACACGTACAAGAAAAAGGTGAAGTTTGTCCTGCAAACTGGGAAGAAGGTAAAGATGCAATGCAACCTAATGCAAAAGGAACTGCTGAGTATTTAGCTTCTCACTAGAATACATTAAAAGTTCGTGTGAAAAATGAATTGAGTAGCACGAACTTTTCTTCTTAACACTTTTTTAAAAGTGTGTCTTTTTAAGAGTTCTTTCTTAATAATTAAAAAATAAAATCATGATACAAGAATTAAATCAAGACAATTTAGGACAAATTGTTTCAGATAATAAAACTGTTGTTGTTCAGTATGCTGCTACTTGGTGTGGTAACTGTAGAATTATGAAACCTAAATTCAAGAAGTTAGCTTCTGAAAATGAAAATATGGTATTCATTATAGCAGATGCAGAAAAATTTCCAGAGAGTAGAAAATTAGCTACAGTTGATAATTTGCCAACATTCGCTACGTTTGTTGATGGTAAATTTGTAAATCAAACACAAACTAATAAGTTTGATGTATTAAAAGAATTGGTTAACGAAGTTGTGTAAATAACCTGTTAAAAAAAGAAAAATATGAAATTACCTGTAATAAAACATTTAACTTCTTTTATAGAAGAAAATGATGAAGATTTTGTAATAGAAACTATTGAAACATTAGAAGCTTTAACCGAAGTTTCATCATTAAAAGATGAAGAGTTAGATGTTATTGGAGAATTGATTTCTAATATGTATGGAGCAGTTGAGGTACACAAAATGATAAAAGAAGGAGCACCTAAAAAAGAAGCGTTAAATACTTTTATGAAACGTGTTTTAGGATCTATTGACAAATAAAAAACCGAGCTTTTAAAACTCGGTTTTTTATTTATATAGAAATAATTATCATATTAATTATTTACTCTATAGGTTATTTTTTTATTTGTGATAACAGTTGTTATTGCAACACCTAAGGTAAAACGATTGTTGTTTTGAATTGTGTTTACACTAGTAAAGCTATAGGTGTTACCTCCTAAGTCAGTTGCACCAGAAATAGGAGTTTCATCATCAAATACACCATCGTTATCAGTATCAATAAGCAGTCTTAAATTAGCTGTGTTTATTCCAGTAATTCCTGTTAAATCAAACCTCATATCAATAGAGCCAACATCTACTGTTGTTCCAGAAGTGTTTACTTCACTTACTCTCCATATTCTATTTAATCTACTTTTAATAATCTCAGGGGCATTTAATCCCGTGTTCATTTGAAAGGTTCCATTGTCGTGACCCCACATAAAAAATTCACTATCATTAAGATTTGACGGGTTTAATATTCTTACAATTCCAGTTCCTTGAGAATCATCATGTAAGTTAGTTGAATTTACTCTTCCAATACCAGCAACATCATGATCATAATTTCCAGATGCAGGAGTGTCTTCATTATATACATCAGATAAGGATAATGAATAGTTATATTTTGCTGCTAAATAATTTTGGACAATTATTATTTGTGCTTCATTGATTAAATTATCAAACATAATTATTTCTGAAATATTACCATTGAAGTAGTAGTTTGGAGTGTTTGATTCATTTCTACCAGCTCCAACTCTAAACGGTCTTGATGTATTTGAAGTCATTGTATGAGTTGCAGTAGAAAAGGTATTATTGTTAATAGAAAGATTTTTCTCTCTTGTTGTACCATTATATCTCATCATTTGTGATGACCAATTTGCGGTAGTATTAATATTGCCTTCTACAGTTTGCCAAGGACCACTATCTCTACCTGTCCAGAATGACCAATTATTTGTGCCTGGACGAGAATATAAAATAAATCCCCTAGTAGGTCTTCCCGAAGGATCATCTCGGTTGGATAAAACTGCTTTATATGATCCAGAACTTGCAACACTAGATGCTGAGAATATAGTAAATGAAGTAGGAGTTAATCTACTTTGAAATGGGTGTTGAAAGTAATTACTTGTATCATTAAAGCTAAAAGAAGGATAGCTATTTACTGAATTTGTAGTAAATACCGCTCCATTACCATCAGTAAAATTGTGACCATACCCTGAATTATCTGGCCAATTGTTTGTTAGCGTACCGTTAGCTACACTTACATTATTTGCGTCAAGCCATAGAACTAAATTTGAACTTCCATCAGTTATTCCAACTCCTCCTGGTCCAGTTTGAGATAATAATAAAGAAGAAAATAAAAGACTCAGTAAAACAAATAATTTTGATTGTAAGCTCATACTATTTATATAAATACAATATTTAAATTTAAAATAAAAGTACTATTATTTTTTAGTCTATAATTTAGCAAGGCTAGGTTTTTGTTAAAAAGTTAGTTATTTACCCTGTAGGTTATTTTTCTATTGGTTATAACTGTAGTTACACCAATTCCAATAGTAAAACGATTATTGTTTGTAATAGAGTTTATGCTTGTAAAACTATAAATGTTACTACCTAAATCAGTTGCACCTGAAATAGGAGTTTCATCATCAAATAAACCATCATTATCAGTATCAATAAGCAATCTTAAATTAGCAGTACTAACTCCTGTAATTCCTGTTAAATCAAATCTGATATCAATATTACCAACATCAACAGACGCTCCAGAAGTATTTACTTCACTTACTCTCCATACTCTGTTTAATCTATTTTTAATAATATCAGGAGCATTTAATCCAGTATTCATTTGAAAAGAATTATTGTCATGTCCCCACATAAAAAACTCATTATCGTTTAGGTTTGAAGGATTTAAAACTCTAACTAATCCTGTACCTTGAGAATCATTATGTAAGTTACTTGAATTTACTCTACCAATACCGGCAACATCATGATCAAAATTACCTGCTGCTACATCGTCTTCGTTATATACATCATTAATAATAGCAATACTCCCAAACTTTGCACTTAAATAATTATCGATAATTATTTTTTGAGCCTCATTTACACGACTGTTGTAAAATATTATTTCAAAAAAATCTCCACTAGCTTCATCAGCGCCACTAGAATTCCTACCTATTCTGTCTAAAGGTATACCAGCGGTTGTAGAACCAATATTAAGATTTTGATTAGCCCCATTTACCCTTACTTCTAGTAATGATGACCCAGTAGTTTTGTGATATGAAAGTATAGAGTTGATGCCAAAAGGCGAAACAATACCAGTTGAATAATCAGCAATACCATATCTAGTAAAACCAACTCTGTTTGTGTTTCTCCATTGTTCAACTCTTAATGAAGCAGAAGAGTGGTCAAAAAGAGAGTGTGAGTTCCCATTGTTAACAGGATTTGTAACAAAAAAGGTGCTTGCATTCGGGTAAATACCTGAAACGGATCCGTTCATAAACTTTGCAGCACCAGTGCTAGCATCAAACCTTGCAGTATTATATGTTCCTGTTGTATTGTATGTTGGTCTTCTTGGTCCGGATTGTGTGAAGTTATTTGAATTTCCACTAAAATCAGACCAAGTTGATATTAAAGTACCATTAGCAGGGTTGTTACTAATATCTCCATCGGCATTTAAGTCATTGGCTCTTAGCCATACAATAAGAGAGGAAGAGCCATCTCTAGCACCTACACCTCCTGGACCTGTTTGAGAAAAAGAGGTTATGGTGAAAGAAATAAAAATATAAAATAATTTTTTTTTCATTAAAAAAGAGCTTAACCGTTGATATTTAGCATAAATATACTATCATTTTTTTTAGTTCCTAAAAAATTACTGTATTTTTATAGCCTGGCTATTTTTAGAGATTAAACTCTAGAAACAAAATATTTATTTTATGAAAATAAAAATACTATTTTTTTTCATTTTTGTGTCTTTTTCAGTTTTTGGTCAAATAGATGCTAATTCTTTAATGGGGCTTCCAACTGCAACAAATGCGGAAATGGTTTCACTAACTGGAGTTAGTATTGGTTCTTTGTTATTTAACACAACTGATCAAGAGGTGTATAGATTTACAAGTACAGGTTGGCAGAAGCAAGATGGAAGTCAAAATGCATCTCAAGTAAGTATTGTAACACCAGTGGATGTAAATAATATAACGGGAGAGCCAGGCGCAGGTAATGAAACTACTGTTGAAGAAGTGGTTCAGGCTATTGCACCGATTACATCCAAAGCAGCTCGAGTGTTTTACCCACCTTCAATAGCTATTTCTACCGCTAATCCTACATTTACAGTTAACTTATATACACAATATACACTTCAATTTGCAACACCAACAGCAAAGAGTTCTTCAGCCCCAGCTGCAATTCCTACCTATGCTGCAGGAGATTTATATTATTATGTTACTTATGCTGATCCAGCAGTTTTTAGTGGTTTAGCAATTACGGATGCGGGTGTTCTTACAGGTAATATAATAGGACAACCAACTGATTTGAATTCGTTAATAAATGTTGTTTTTGTCGTTAAATAGTAATGATAATTCTTATTAATAAAATTGAAATTTAATTCTCTTTTTGCTCATTTACTTTTTTAATAATAGACTTTAAACGTTCTTTAGTACGTTGTTTTTCTAAACGAAGTTTATTTTCTTTCTGTTTCATTAAGCGAGTATGTTTCGCTTTATTAACAGTGTTTTTTGCTTTTCCTTTTTTAGCCATTTTTTGAAGTTTTAATAGCTAGTAATCCTAGGAAAGTAAGAAGTCCATTTAAAATTAGAATAAAAAATTCAAAATCAAATTTCCATAAATAATTGGTTAGATAGTTTATTTCAAATGCTAAAAATGGAGAAATGATACAAATTACAGGAACTAGTTTGTCTTTCACATTGAAGTTAGTAAATAACCCAAAAGCGTACAAACCAAGTAGTGGTCCGTATGTATAACCCGCAGCTTTAAATATGTTAGAAATTACACTATCATCTGCGATAACATATTTAAAAAACAGAATAGTAACAATTAGTATAAGAGAAAATAATATATGGATTTTTTTACGTGTTTTTTCTTTTTCTTCCTCATTGTCTTTCTTGTCAATTTCTAAAATGTCAATACTAAAAGATGTAGTCAATGAAGTTAAAGCGCTATCAGCACTAGAATAAGCAGCGGCTATTAACCCTAATAAAAAGAACAATGAAGTTGCTAAACCTAACTTACCACTCATTGCAATTGTAGGGAATAATTGATCTTTATGGGCGTTTATTTCATTAGCTGTAGCATAATCAGTTAATAAAATTCCTAATGCTAAAAAGAAAAAGTTAACAATAACTAAAACAATAGTAAACCAAAATATGTTTTTTTGTGCGTCCTTCAAATTTCTGCAGGTTAAGTTTTTTTGCATCATATCTTGATCTAATCCAGTCATAACAATAGCTATAAAGGCTCCAGCAAAAAAGCGTTTCCAAAAGTAATTTCCAGCTTTTATATCTTCGAAAAAAAATGTTTTGGATAGTTTGTTATCAGCAATGTAAGAAAATAAATTATCTATTTGCATTTCATCTTTAATCATAACAATACATACACCTACTGCAATTAGCATAAACAATGTTTGTAAAGTATCTGTCCATACAATTGTTTTTATACCACCTTTAAAAGTATATAGCCAAATAAGTAAAATTGTAATCGTTACAGTTACCCAAAAAGGAATACCATAAGAATTAAACAAAATTAATTGTAAAACATTGGCAACTAAAAATAAACGAAATGCAGCACCTATAGTTCTTGATAATAAGAAAAAAGAAGCTCCGGTTTTATAGGAGTAACGACCAAATCTATCTTCTAAATAGGTGTAAATGGAAGTTAAGTTTAACCGATAATATAAAGGAAGTAATACTAAACCAATAACAGCATATCCAACTACATAACCTAATACCATTTGCATGTAACTCATTTGTTGGCCTTCAATCCAACCAGGAACAGAAATAAATGTAACTCCAGAAAGTGAGGCACCAATCATACCAAAAGCAACCAAATACCAAGGAGATGAATTATTTGCTTTGAAAAAAGTAGTGTTATTTGCAGATTTGCTTGTGATGTATGATATGAAAATTAAAACACCAAAGTATCCTAGAATAAGTAATATAATGTGTAAAGGTTGCATATGCTTAAATTACGAACTACGAATGTACTAAATTTTGATTTTAGTATTCGCAGTTCGTAACATTTGAATTACATGTTATAATTCAATAACCATATCTTTTGTTTCTTTACGAACTTTTTTTAAGTCTTTCATGTAATCATCTTCAGCTCTAAAACCTACAGGTAGAACTAATACAGATGTTAAACCATATTTATCTAATTCTAAGACTTCATCATATTTTTCAGGAATGAAACCTTCCATAGGACAACTATCTATTCTTTCGTTAGCTGCTACGGTCATTAAATTACCTAAGGCTATATATGCTTGATTCTTATTCCAGATGTTTAATTCTTCTTGAGTTTTTGAAGCGATTGAATTGGTAAGCATTTCTTTAAAAGGAGCTAAAATTTCATCAGGGGTATTTCTAATGCTTTTAACTAAGGAAAAATAGTTGTCAATGTCATTTGTAGTATATTCTTTTTGAATACATATAACTAAAACATGTGATGCTTGAGCTACTTGAGGTTGATTCCAAGAATGTTCAACTAATTGTTGTTGAATGCTTTTATTTTTAATAACCACTAATTTAATTGGTTGTAATCCATAAGAGGTAGCGGTTAAGTTAAATGCTTCTTTTAATGTATTTATTTGAGTCTCTGAAAGTGATTTATTTCCGTCAAATTTTTTAACAGCATAACGCCATTGTAAATTTTCTATACTATTCATTTTTATATTTTTTATGATACAAAATTACTATAGAAATAAGAATTATAATACAAAAACGATTGTTTAATTTTATAAAGCTATTGTTTTAATCATTTATAATGAAGATGGCTTACATTGATTGTTTAAGAGGGGAGTTTTAAAAGTTATATACGTTGGTGTTTTGTTCTTACTTTACTGTTTTTTATAGAGTTAAAGTTGAAAAAATACTAGTTGTTTGAATTTTTTATACCTTTAATCAAATTAAATTGCTAATTAATTGTTTTTATGAAAGAAGATTTTTTGCACTATGTGTGGTTGCACATGTTGTTTAGTACTCAAAAAATAACTACTACCAATAACGAATCTTTAAATGTTATAAAAGTAGGAATGCCGAATACAAATTCAGGACCTGATTTTTTTAATGCTCAACTTCAAATAAATGCACAAACTTGGGTTGGAAATGTAGAAATACATGTAAAATCGTCTGATTGGTATTTACATCAACATGAGTCAGATGAAAATTACGACGCAGTAATATTACATGTCGTTTGGGAACATGATTCAGAGGTTTTTATGAAAAATAATAAAACCTTACCAACTTTAGAGTTATGCCATTATGTGGATAAAGGGTTATGTGATAATTATTTGAATTTAGTATCAAAAAGGATGAAATGGATTCCTTGTGAAAAAGAAGTAGCTACTATAGATAGTTTTTTACTGAAAAACTGGATGGAAAGATTATTTATTGAAAGGCTAGAGGCTAAATCAATTTTGGTTAATCAACTGTTAGAAGAATCTAATAATGATTATGAAGCTGTATTATTTAAATTACTAGCTAAGAATTTTGGTTTAAAAGTAAATGGAGATGCGTTTTTCAAATTAGCAAAATCTTTTGATTATTCAATTTTAAGAAAAACTTGTTTTGATGAGTATATTTTAACGTCATTATTATTTGGACAAGCTGGTTTTTTAGAAGAGAATATCCAAAATAAATACTTTTTAGGGTTGAAAAATGAATATGAATATTTGAAACATAAGTACCAATTAAAATCGTTAAAGAAAAATCAATTTCAGTTTTTTAGAATGCGGCCTGCAAATTTTCCAACGATTCGATTTGCACAATTAGTAGCATTAATACATACCCATCAAAACCTATTTTCTAAATTAATGAAGTGTAAAAAATTAAATGATTTCTATAATTTGTTTTTAGTTGAAATCAATAATTTTTGGAAAGAACATTACACTTTTGAAACAACGAGTAAAAAATCATCAAAAAGGTTAACTAAGTCATTTATTGATTTGTTAATTATTAATACAGTGATTCCGTTAAAGTTTGTTTTTTTCAAGAGCAGAGGAGGAGTAAATGAAGATGACATTTTGAATTTAATAAAAGAATTGAAGCCAGAAAAAAATAGTATTATCAGTAAATTTTCTGAATTAAAAATAACTTCAGAAAATGCTTTTGAAACGCAGTCGTTGTTAGAACTTAAAAATAATTATTGTGAGAAATATCGTTGTTTGGAGTGTGCTATAGGGAATGACTTGTTAAGAAATAATGATATATTATAAAATCATTTAATTTGTTCTGTTTATAAAACTCATATATTTGTTATAAAATTTACTAAAAATGAAAAAACTATTTATTACAATTGTTTCATTGTCTATTTTATTTATGAGCTGTAAAGGTGGCGATAAGTCCGGAAAAACAGTAGAAACAGCAACGGAAGAATCAGAAGTGAAAACAAGTACAGCTATTTGTTTACTTGATAAGTTGTCTATAAGAGAAACTCCTTCAGCAAAAGGAAAATGGATAACTTCTATGAGTTTAGGAGAAACGGTTACTTTTACTGAAGAAGAAGAAACTGATGCAACAACAAAGAAGTTGTATTACAAAGTAAAATTAACTGACGGAAAGGAAGGATGGACCAGAGCTACTTTTTTAGCAGTTAATGGTAAAGTTGGTGCTATGTTAGAAGGAGCAAGTGTGTATAAAAGACCAGATTTACTTACTAAAACTGACAAAAAATACAGTGTAATGGATATCATAGCTGTAACAGAGAATAAAGGTGATTGGATGAAGGTTAAAGGCCGTAGAGCAGAGGGAGAGTATATTGAAGAAGGTTGGATAAAATCATCTAATATATCAAATGATGAAATTGATATAGCAACTGCTAAATTTGCCAGGTCAGCAATGTCTAAATCAACAATGACGGAAAGAATCAAAGCATTAGAAGAGGTAATTAATAATCAAGATTTATCTTCTTCAAAATTTATTAATGTTTTGAAAAGTAAAATTGCTGATTACAAAACAAAAAATGTAGCTATCGACGTAAAAGATGTTAAGGTAGAAGAAGTAGCTAAATAATATTTAAACTTAATTAAAAAAAAGCGTTTTTAGAAATTTCTAAAAACGCTTTTTTTTATGTGTAAATCTTTGTTTAGTATAGACTTTTGAATTTTTTAGGGTTAGATTCATGCATAATTTCATACACTTTTTCAAATACATCTTCTGCAGATGGTTTAGAGAAATAATCTCCATCTGTCCCATACGCAGGTCTGTGTGCTTTAGAAGTTAATGTTGCAGGTTTACTATCTAAATGTTTATATCCATTTTGAGTTTCAACAATTTCTTGTAATAAATAAGCTGAGGCTCCTCCAGGAACATCTTCATCAACTACTAATAACCTGTTTGTTTTCGCTATTGATTTAACAGTGTCATGGTTTAAATCAAAAGGTAATAAACTTTGAGCATCAATAATTTCAACACTTATTCCTACTTGAGCTAAATCTTTAACAGCTTCTTCAACAATACGAATGGTAGAACCATATGATATTATAGTAATATCTGTACCTTGTTTAATTGTTTCAACAACACCAATTGGAGTTTTGAAATCGCCTAAATTGGTAGGTAGCTCTTCTTTTAAACGATATCCATTTAAGCACTCTATTACTAAAGCTGGATCATCACCTTCTAATAAAGTGTTGTAAAAACCTGCAGCCTTAGTCATGTTTCTTGGTACTAATACATGAATACCTCTTACATTATTTATTATTCCTCCCATTGGAGAACCAGCATGCCAAATACCTTCTAAACGATGTCCTCTAGTACGGATAATTAAAGGAGCTTTTTGTTTTCCAAAAGTACGGTAACGTAGCGTAGCTAAATCGTCACTCATTATTTGTAAAGCATATAATAGGTAATCTAAATATTGAATTTCAGCAATTGGTCTTAAACCACGCATAGCCATTCCAATACCTTGCCCTAAAATAGTAGCTTCTCTAATTCCAGTATCAGAAACACGGAATTCACCAAATTTTTCTTGTAAGCCTTCTAGCCCTTGATTAACATCTCCAATGTAACCAGCATCTTCTCCAAAAATTAAAACTTCTGGGTGTTTTTTTAAGATTGCATCAAAATTATCACGCATAATAACTCTAGCATCTACTAGTTTTTCTTCACTAGTATATTCTGGAGTTACTTCAGTAATGTTCCCAGTAGCTAATTCAGTTTCACTCATTAAGTGAGAAGAGTACTTAGAATATGCTTCTTGTAAATATTTTTTAATAAAATTTTGAAGTTCTATTTTTTCAGAAAAGTTTTCATCTTTTAAATATCGTAATGTTTTACGAGTAGCTACTAAAATATCTTTTCGAATAGGTTCATTAATGGCTTCTAAATCATTTTTTAATTTAGAAATAAACGTACCATTACTACTTTTTTCAGAAATTCTAGTAAGTAAGCTGATAGCAGTTTTTGTTTCAGCTTTTATTTCACCAGTAAAAGCAGCCCAAGCATCTCTTTTAGCTTTACTAACTGATTTTTTTGATTCTTTTTCTATGTTTATTAAATCTTCTTCTGAATCAACAAACTTTAAAACTTTACCATCTTCATCTTGTAATTCAAACTCTAAAATCCATTTACGCATTTGAGTAACACAATCAAAATCTTGTTCCCATTGTAAACGTTCTTTAGATTTATATCTTTCATGTGAACCAGAAGTTGAATGACCTTGAGGTTGTGTTAATTCTTTTACATGAATTAATACAGGTACATGCTCTTCTCTTGCTATTTTAGAGGCTTTGTTGTAAACATCGATTAATTGTACATAATCCCAACCGTTAACAACAAAAATTTCATACCCTTTATTTTTGTTATCACGTTGGAAGCCTTTTAATATTTCTGAAATACTTTCTTTAGTCGTTTGATGCTTTGCATGAACAGAAATTCCATATTCATCATCCCAAACATTCATAACCATAGGAACTTGTAATACTCCAGCAGCATTAATAGTTTCAAAAAACAACCCTTCACTTGTACTAGCGTTCCCAATAGTACCCCAAGCTACTTCATTTCCTTCATTAGAAAAAGAAGTATGATTTTCTAAGCCTTTAACATTTCTATAAATTTTAGAAGCTTGAGCTAATCCTAATAAACGAGGCATTTGACCAGCAGTAGGAGAAATATCTGAAGACGAGTTTTTTTGAGCAGTTAAGTTTTTCCATTCACCATTTTCGTTTAATGAATGTGTTGCAAAATGCCCTCCCATTTGACGTCCAGCAGACATAGGATCTTGGTTAATATCGGCATGAGCATATAAGCCCGCAAAAAATTGTTGAGCAGTTAATTCTCCAATAGCCATCATAAAAGTTTGATCACGGTAATACCCTGAACGGAAATCTCCATTTTTAAAGGCTTTAGCCATGGCTAATTGTGGAACTTCTTTACCATCACCAAAAATTCCGAATTTTGCTTTTCCTGTTAATACTTCTCTACGACCTAGTAAACTACACTCTCTACTAATACGAGCAATTTTGTAATCGTTTAGTACTTCTTTTTTAAAATCATTAAAAGAAAGTTTTTGAGTATTAGCTATTTCGGTACTTTGCATCATAAGTCATCAAATTTAGGAACGGTTACAAAGATAGTTTTTTTAATTGAATTTTAAAAATCAATCTTTTTATTGAATATTTCTCAATAAAAAGATGAAATTTGAAGTATTTTTGAATATTCTATAATAAACCTCTTCTTATAAAATTATAAATCCTATCAATATTAGTTGTAATTACAAATCTTATTTTTGAAGGATATGCAGATTTATTTATTTCCCAACCTTGATTTGTATATATAGGGAAGTAAAATTCAAAGATATTAGGGATAAAATTAATTTTAATTCCATTTTCATAGAAAAACTCAGGAGATTGGTTTCTGTTTTTTAACATGGCAATATCATTATAAACTTGAGTCCATTTCCAAATACTAACGCTAGAATTCGCAGCTAGTATAAACTGATTAGCTGTTTTTGGGGTATTGTATTTTGATTTAAAGCCAGCATCTGAAATAACAAATTGTTGGCTAAAAAGCCCAGAACTTTCTGATCTTCCAAATAAATTATGCTCAAATAAGTAATCAGAACTTCTATTTAATCCAAAACTAAAATAATCACCAATAGAGTTATTTGTAATAAATACTCCTCCAAAAAAACGAAAGTCATAACTTTTATCTGAAGCAAAAAACTTACGATACCTCACATCAGTTGATAATTTTGTAAAATTATTACCCAATTCAAAATTGACTGCATATTGAAGTCTTTTAATAATATTAGGTTTGTTGTAAATGTATCTGAAGTTAAGTACTTTATATCTATCTCTTTCAGTGATTTCAGCTCCAGGTTCTACTTCTTTGTTTATATAAAATAAACGAGTAGTTAAAAATTTCGAGCCTACATCTCTTAATGTTTTTCTTCTAAAAGAAATACTTACAAAAGGAGCTAACGAATTATACCCTAGCTCTGGGGCGTAATGAAAATTACTCCCACTGATACCATATCTTATTTTATAGATAGATGAATTTTGCATAAAATGATCATATCCTATAGAAAAAGCTCCCGTAAAGTTTTTGCTTTTCGTACTATAGTTTGGAGTAATAGAGAAGTTAAAGTTATGTGGAATAATTGGTTGGTTATTTATTTTAATACCCAAAATAACTCCATCGTATAAATTGTATTTAAAATCAGGTTTATAAAAAATTTGATTGTAATAGGGGTCTTCAACATCTTTTAAAAATCTTAATTGAAAAGGTTTACTCAATAATTTATTATCTGTTGTTCTAAAGTTGTTAAGAGAATTATATTCAGGATAAATATTCTCATAGTTTAAGGCTAGTTTATTAAAATTTCCTTTTTTAACTTTGATAGTTTTTGTTGAATCAACATTGGTAACCCATTGTTTAAACTTAATTTTTTTCTTATTAATACCGTATAGAGCTACTGGAGCTGTGAAATTACGTTTATTTTTTATTGTTACAAGTAAAGAGTCTTTTTGTTGGTTTTCCTTTACAGAAGTAATTTTATAATCTATTTTTTTTGTTGTCTTTAAATAATCAGTATAAAACCAATTTAAGTCTTTCTTGGTATTATTTTTTAAAATAGAGATGAAAGAAGTGCTTGGTGCTGTTTTTAAGTGATTATTGAATAAATATTGTTTAATAGATTTTTGAAAAATACTATCGCCAATAAAATCTTGTAAATATTTAAAGCCTAAGCCTACTTTGTATTTACTAACAATTTTTCGATTAAAGTTCGATAAAGAGTCAGCCGGAGTTGTTAATGATTGATCGTAAAACCTTCTAGCGCTAAATTGATAAACAAAAGCAAATTTATCACTTTGTTTAAGTTTACTTATGTTGTAAAATTTTAAAGGCCAGTAATTTGAATATTTACCTAGAATAGTTGTTTTAGCATGATGCTTTTTTAAGTACTCCATCATTAAAAATGTTTGTAATCCATCAGAAAACCAATAGTCATTACGTTGATTATGAAGTAAAATATCATTAATGTATTTAGAACTTAAGGCTTTAAAAAAGTTAATTTCCCACCTAAAGTTTTTAGGAAATGGTTTAAGCCAACTCGGTAGTCCATATATTTCATGTAAAGAGTTTTTATTAATAGTATTAGCATCAACAAAAATTTCTGTATGTGGGTGTTTACCTATATAACTTTCTATAAATTGAATTTGTTTTGTAATAATACTAGTAGTAGTTTTTAATGATATATTCTTAGTATAAGCATCAGTTTTAATTTCTTGAGTTTTTGTTTTAAAAGATCTGAATTTTTTCCCCTGATTAATATGCAGAATAATATCTTTCTTTTTATTACCAACTAGGTGGTAACTAGTAGTATTTTCTTTTTTAATTTCAGATTGATATAGGTTACTTTCTAAAGTGTATTTCTTGGGTATTTCTATTTTAATAACATAATTAGCAACATCTTGGTATAAATCATCAATATTCAAATTACTCATAATGTGCCACTTTTTATTGTATATGGCTGGAACTATTTGCCAAAAGCGTAAATGGTAACCCATTTTAGTTTTTCCATAACCAGTAAATTTAGCACTGGGAACTTTGATAGTGTACATAATAGAAATTCTGACGCTATCTTTTGGTTTTAAAGGTTTTTTTAAAGATACTTCAATGATATCTGAATGGTTTTTAAGCTCTTTAAATGGAATTTTTAGGTAATTAAGAGTTAAATTTTTAATTTTAGAATAGCCTTTTTCTTTTTTTTTGGAGAAATAAAAATCTTTTTGATAATCTTCAATGAAGCGTTTTCCTAGAGGAGTGTTATTACTTTTAAAGCTATTAGCCCAATTGTGTAGAAATATTTTTTTTAGAGGAGTGTCCGATTTATTGTAAAAAATTATTTTTTGCTGAATATCTAATGTATTAACACTATCATTTAAACGTATTACTGATTTTATTGAATTTGTTTGCGCTATACCTATAGTGCAGTTTAAAATGAATAAAAGAAAATAATAAAAAGAAGTGTTTTTCAAAATACCAAAAAATAAAAACTCGTTACATAGGTAACGAGTTTTAAATATAGTTTATTTTTTTAGAAGTTTGGCTTTAATTCATATTTAGCATAGAATTTATTAAAGTGCTCCACAGCTTCATCTGCTGTATCTACAATTCTAAACAAATTTAAATCTTCAGGACTAATATTTCCCTCTTCAATAAGAGTGTCTTTAACCCAGTCAATTAATCCGCTCCAGAATTTTTTACCAACTAAAACAATAGGAAAACGACCAATCTTTTTAGTTTGGATAAGAGTGATAGCTTCAAAAAGTTCATCTAAAGTACCAAAACCACCAGGCATAACAACAAATCCTTGAGAGTACTTTACAAACATAACTTTTCTAACAAAAAAGTAGTCAAAATCTAAACTCTTTCCTTGATCAATCCAAGGATTGTCATGTTGTTCAAAAGGTAATTCAATGTTAAGGCCTACTGAGGTACCTTTTCCTCTATTGGCTCCTTTATTACCAGCTTCCATAATACCTGGTCCACCACCGGTAATAACACCAAATCCGCTTTGTGTTAATTTAAAAGCAACTTCTTCAGCTAATTTATAATATGGGTGATCAGGTTTCGTACGTGCTGAACCAAAAATAGAAACACAAGGCCCTATTTTACTTAGTTTTTCATATCCTTCAACAAATTCAGCCATTATTTTAAAAATGGCCCAAGAGTCATTTGTTTTTACTTCATTCCAAGTTTTCTGTTGTAATTTTTCTCTAATTTTTCTATCGTCATTTGGACTCATACTCATGTAATTTTTAAATTTAATTTCTTTCGAAGAAAGCCTGCTAATTTAGTGTTTTTTGTTGTTATACATTGATAATGATAAAATAAATTATAGTAAAAGTTTACTCCTAAAATCAAATAACAACTGTAAACGTTAATTATGATGACTTAGTTTAGAGTTTTACCTATTGCTTTTTGAGGTTATTGAATGTATGAGAAATGGTGTTTAACATGTTTTAAAACAGTGTTTTATGTTTTTTTAAGGGCGATTTTGATGCTTGCTTTGTAAAACTAAAAAATTAACTTAAATTAATTTAAAAATGCAAAACAAA
>JBELFC010000004.1:0-2179 GCA_042093175.1 Tenacibaculum sp.
TGCTCTTCCGATCTTGTATAAAATTTATCAATCAGACATCAAAAGACCTTGATTTAAATATTAATACTTTTAAAAGTGATGTGTATAAATTTTTAGAAAAAACTCCTTTAAAAGCTGATGTTATTTTTGCAGATCCTCCTTATGATTTTAAAGAGGAAGAGTTTTTAAAAATTGCAGATACTATTTTTGAAAGAAATATTTTAAAAGAAGAGGGGCTTTTAATTATTGAACATTCAAAACATACCACTTTGTCAAATCATCCATGTTTTAGTTATGAGAAACGTTATGGAGGTAATGTTTTTAGTTTTTTTGAAATAAACGAATAATATATTTATCATTTCCATTCATCCACAATAACATACATTTCAACGAAAAAAGATTAAGGCTAATTTGATTCATAATTATTTTTAATAAAACTTTATTATTATGAATTTACAAATAACCAACAAAAAAAACTGTTTTCATCTTAAAGGTAATTTAACATTTAATAATTTTACTCGTTTAAAGACTATTATTAACTCTTTTTTAAAGTCGAACAACAAAGTAGTATTAAACATTAATGAAGTTACTGAAATAGATACTTTTACAGTTAATTCATTAATCAATTTATACATCAAAACCTCAAATAGTAATAAAGATATTAGTATTCAAGGTTTTGGTGCTAAAGATATTTATGATGAACTAGATTATAGAAACATTATTTAGTTTTTAATCTATTATCTATAATATTTTGTACAACTTCAGGGTTTAATAATGTAGAAACATCTCCTAAATTATCTAACTCATTATGGGCTATTTTACGTAAAATTCGCCTCATAATTTTTCCTGAACGTGTTTTAGGCAACCCAATTGTGAATTGAATTTTATCTAATTTGGCAATAGGCCCAATATGTTCGGTAATAATTTGATTAATCTCTTTTCGTAAATTATCATGATTTCTACCTTCACCAGTTTCTTTTAAAATAACATAACCATATAACGCACTTCCTTTAATATCATGAGGAAAACCTACAATAGCACTTTCAGCAACTGCAGGATGCTCATTTATAGCATCTTCAATAGGAGCCGTTCCTAAATTATGTCCTGATACAATAATAACATCATCTACTCTACCTGTTATACGGTAATACCCCACCTCATCACGTAAGGCTCCATCTCCAGTAAAATATTTATTTTCAAACGCTGAAAAATAAGTTTCTTTATATCGTTGATGATTCCCCCATATTGTTCTTGCCATTGACGGCCAAGGAAATTTAACACATAATCGTCCATCAACTTGATTTCCTTTTATCTCTTCTCCTTTTTCATCTACTAATGCCAATTGAACTCCAGGGAGTGGTAATGTTGCATAAGTAGGTTTAGTTGGTGTAGCATATGGTATTGGTGAAATCATCATTCCCCCAGTTTCTGTTTGCCACCAAGTATCTACAATCGGGCTCTTTTTTTTACCTACATTATCATTGTACCAATGCCATGCTTCTTCATTTATAGGTTCACCAACAGTACCTAATACCTTTATAGATGACAAATCATACGAATCAACATAGTCTAATTTTTCTTTAGCCAAAGCTCTAATAGCTGTTGGAGCTGTATAAAACTGACTTACTTTATGTTTTTCTACTATTTGCCAAAAACGCCCAAAATCTGGATAGCTAGGCACTCCTTCAAACATAACTGTAGTTGCTCCATTTGCTAAAGGTCCATATACAATATAACTATGACCAGTTATCCAACCAATATCTGCTGTACACCAATACACATCATTCTCTCTATAATTAAAAACATTTTTAAACGTATAAGCAGTATATACCATATAACCAGCTGTAGTATGTAACATTCCTTTTGGACTTCCTGTTGAACCCGAAGTGTACAAAATAAATAATGGATCTTCTGCATCCATTATTTCAGGTTCACATTCTTCAGAAGCAACATCTAATAAAGGCTGTAGCCATTTGTCTCTGCCTTCTTTCATATTAATATCAGTAGCTATTCTTTTTGCAACTAAAACTGTATTAATACTTTTACAACTATCTAATGCCTCATCAACAATACTCTTTAAATCGATCGTTTTTGCACCTCTATATGATCCATCTGCTGTAATTACCATTTTTGCTTCACAATCGTTTATTCTTGTAGATAATGCTGTTGATGAAAATCCAGCAAAAACTACAGAATGAAC
>JBELFC010000004.1:2279-25152 GCA_042093175.1 Tenacibaculum sp.
TTATTTTTAGTATCCCTTTAGCTTTTTTAGGTGGGTATCTACGAATTAATCAAGCCTTCTTCTTTATATTGTTAGGCTTTACGTTGTTATTCGCAGCTATAACTATGTGGATTTCAAAAAAAGCTATCGCTAAAGAAACTAATTCTAAAGAATTAAATTTACCTCAAAATGCTTTATACGGAGGTTTTATTGGATTTATTTCAGGTATGGTAGGAATTGGTGGAGGTATTTTTTTAGCTCCTTTACTTCATCTAACCAATTGGGCAACACCTAAAAAAATAGCAGCTACTGCAAGTTTATTTATTTTAGTTAACTCAATTAGTGGCTTAATTGGCCAATACACAAACCCTAATTTTTCAATTAACTGGAACCTAACCTCTATTCTTCTTATTATTGTATTTCTTGGTGGACAAGTTGGTAATAGACTAAGTAATAAAATACTTACACCTATTCAATTAAAAAAAGCTACCGCTATACTTATCGCTTTTGTAAGCATACGCATTTTAATAAATATTTAAGTTCTCTAAAATCTCGCTCTTGTTCTTCAAAAGAACACGTTTATGGATATTTTCCCCATTACTAATCTTTCTATTTATAGTTTTATATATCTCTAATTTACTAACTATATAAATTAAACTATTATGAATTTTAAAATTTATCCATCAATAGGAATTGCTCGAATGGGTAATGGTCCTGCAACAAAAGAAGATGTCGTTTTTAGCCCTGAAGTTCCATGGGCTAATTTATATGAAACTGGAGAAGAGTACCACACTGCTGATGGTGCCTTAAAAAAACAAGCTCAACGTTTTTATATTTATGAATGTGACGATCAAGGCAACCCTATTCGTAAATTAGACGCCAATATTAGTCAAGTTGAATGGACTGTAGAGGTAGCTAATAAAAAACCATTTTGGTATGATTTTAATAATAGTTTAGATCTTTCTGTAAATACAGATAATGAAAATTTAAGCTCAACTTTTTTTACTGACAAAATAGCTCCTGGAATTAGTACTTCAAGAAGAAACCCTAATGTATTAGATCAAAAACTAATAAACTCTGATGATCAAAATTATAGAAAAGAGTTAGTTAACTGCCCCGCACCTGTTAGTGTATCCTCAAGTAATCAAAAGCAAAAGATTGGAGGACAATTTCCTTTTCCTTTAACCCCTAAAGGAAAGAGTAAAATTGCAAAAGCAATGCACATGGAAAGTAAAAGTGTAAATTTAGGAACAGTTGAACATGATAATGGAACTTTAATTTTTTATCCTGGAGATGGGGTTTCCGCAGCTTTAAATCCATCAGATTTAAATACTGATTTTGCTGATAATTCTAATTGGTATGATGATATTTGTGACGGAAGAATTACTGCTAAAGTAACAATAGATGGAAAAACATACGAAGTAAACGATACTAAATCGGCAGCTTGGATAGCTACTGCTCCACCAGATTATGCTCCACAAATACAACCATTAGCTACAATGTACGATCTTATTTGTGGCGCTTCAAATGATACGTATTCTACAGATTTCAGTTTAGTTTTCCCAGTATTATATAGGTTATATAGAATGCAATGGGTAAATGCAAGTGATTTCCTTGCTCCATCATTTAGAGAAGTTATTGATCAATTAACTACTGAAGAATTTAAATTTTTATACAATAGCTCTGATGAAGCTCAACCCTTAAGGGAAAAAATATTTAGCTTATTTAGAAATCCAGCTTATGCTTATACCAACGAACCAGTTATACCTAGTAAGAGTACAACTGATATTACAAATATTGGTAGCGGAACAGAAGAATTAAAATATCCTTTTTACCCAGGTGATGGAATTAATTATCCAGGAAGTCCAGCACAATGGTTTGCTATCCCTCCTATTTTATATCAGCAACTTGAAAGTTGGAGAGATGGAGATTTTGAAAGCTTAGATTTTGAATTCACAACTATGGATGAAATAGGTCATTATTATCAAAATATATACATTCAAGCTTCAAAAGATGAAACAAAAAGTGCTTTATTAATGACACGAGCTGTTTTAGAAACTTTATATGGAGGTGGTTTCCACCCAGGTGTAGAACTTACTTGGCCAATGCGTCATGAACAAATGTATTCAGCAAATAATTTAACTTTTAAAAATGTTACTGAAGGTGCTTCTTTCTTTGGACTACGTGAAATACGTATTGCTTCAGCTACAAAAAGTGAACAATCTGAAATTTTTTATAATGATTTTGGATTTCAAATGAATTCTGATGATGTAAAAGCTTCATTAAACCCATCAAATAAAGAAAATTGGTTATGGAAAACAACACCAGGAGATTTAACTAAATGGATGGGAATTCCATGGCAATCTGATGCAGGGAGCTGTCAAAAAGTTTTTCTAGACAGCCAATACCCAATACCTGCATGGTGGGCCGCAAATTTACCAGTTGATGTATTAACTGAAGAAAGTTTAGTTAAAATGCAAGACACTACTTTAGGTGATGAAACTAAACAATATATTTATGCAAATAGAGTTCCATGGTTAATGACAAGTGACACAGGATATGTTGGTTATCACGCTGAAGGAGGTTATTTAAATGGCTTAATTAATATGGTTTACAAATGGAAAGATGTAGGTGTAGTTGCGGGTCGTAATGCTAATGTAAATGGAGTTCCTGAAATAGTGTATGTAGCTTCAGATAGCAAAAATGTTAAAGACAAACTAGTTATATTTTTAGGTAAAGAAATAACCTCTAGACCTGTAAAATTAAACCCTCCAAGTATTTTCTATTCAAATGTAAGAGAAATGGTATGGCTTCCTTCTGGTAAGGAAATATTTTTATCATCTACAAAAGATGGTACAGGTGATGTTTCTGTAGACGATGTTTTAGAACTTAAAATAAATGGAAACGTTGTATTAAATCAAGATTTCAGTAATGGTTGTAGTGGTAAAATAACACCGCTTCCTCCAATGGACATTACAGAAAATTTAAAACCTTATAGTAATAATTTTGTTACTATTGAGATTAATTATATTGATAAATGTGGAGGTTATGAATCAGCTACAAATATGTACTTAATTATTAAATAATTATGAATCCTGAGACACACTTAAAAACAAAAGTACTCATTGTTGGGAAAGGAGTCTCAGGACTCATTTTATGTTATTTATTAGAAAAAAAAGGAATTGAATGTATACTACTTAACAAAGAAGTAAATACATCTGCTACTATTCTTGCAGAAACTATACCTCCTTCTACACTTAGCCTTTTAAAAAACATTGACTTACTTACTCTATTTGAAGAATGTGCTTCCAAAACATATGGCTATCAATCAATATGGAACAATATTTTTCATAGTGAAGATTTTTTCAAACATAATCCGTTTAAATATGGATTAAAACTAAACAAAAGAAAGGTCATTTCAGAATTAGAAAAAAAAGTAAAATCAAGAATAATAAACTATAATCAACTAAAAAACATAACATCAACAACTACATCTGTTTCGTTAAACAAAACTACATGCAGTATTCATAGTGAATTAATTATTGATGCTACTGGACGAAATAGAGCCGTTTTAAATTTCTTTAAAATACCTATAGTTTCATATGATAACAATATTGCTTTTATATGTTATTTACCCAAAACTAAAGAATCACTTAAATATGGTTTTTTTACTGAAACTTTTAAAAATGGATGGGGAACCGTTTCTGATTTAAATGAAACAACAAGAATTATGACTCTATACTCTTCAAAAAATGATGCTCTCCATAAAAAATTAAAATCTTTTTCTAATTGGAGTGAAATATTAACCAGTACCAAAATATTAAAAAAACATTTACTTACTGGTGATTTTAAAGTTACTGGAAGACTAGCAAACTCTTCTATTC
The DNA here is from genome assembly GCA_042093175.1 of Tenacibaculum sp. GTDB lineage: Bacteria > Bacteroidota > Bacteroidia > Flavobacteriales > Flavobacteriaceae > Polaribacter. The sequence goes on from JBELFC010000004.1 coordinate 6,143, forward strand.
CACAAAAAATTGTAGGTGATAATTGGTTATCTATTGGTGATGCAGCCATGGCTTTTGATCCTATTTCATCGCATGGTATTTCTAACGCTGTATTTTGCTCTTTAAAAGCAAGTGAAAGTATTAATGATTTAATTACTAAGAACGATGAAACTTCTTTTAATAAATATCAAGAAACAATCAATGCTGTTTTTAATGAATACTATAATGTAAAAGAAAAACTATATGCGTAAAATAAAAAAGACTACAAATTTATACTATCTCTTTCTCCCTTAAAATGAGATTTAAAAAAAAACACCTTTTCATTAAGTTGAAAAGGTGCTTTATTATTAACAAAATATTTAGGGCTATTTATTTTTTAAGAACCCTTAAGACTTCTGTTTTATCATTAGATTGAATTCTAATAAAATAGTTACCTGGAACATTAATACGCTCACCTAAGTTTTCTATTTTAGTTTGATTTCCATTGTATTCTTGAGAGTAAATTTTTCTGCCTACGATATCATAAATACTTATATTAAAGTTAGTACTATTAAAAGAAGTTACATTCAAAGTAAAACTTTTATTAAATGGATTTGGAAATAAAGAAAACTTATTACTATCATTACTAAATAAACTAGGACTAGCGTTAGCAATAGAGTTAGCTACATTAACTGTATAATCTTCATACTCTCCATATCGCACATCATTGGTACCAGTATCACATGAATTCTTTTCTGCATTATAGTATGAAACTAGTAATCGCATTCTTGTTAATCCTGATATTGCTGTTTGTGGAACTGTTACTGATACTGTACCTGTAAGACCATTTGTCTTAATCAAAGTAAATTCCTCTCCTGCATCTGAAAAATCACCATCTCGATTCCAATCAAAAAATGCATAGATTTCATCATTACTACCTCCTTGATAACCCAATATTGTTACTGTAAGGGTATGACTTGTCCCTGCATTTACACTAGTAGAAATAGCTGTAAAATCATCATATCCAGAAGTATTTCTTACAGAAGAATTATTAATTCCAGCAAAAACAACATTTGATATTCCCTCTGGTCCATCATTCCCTGTAGCAGAACAATAGGTAGGATTTGGATTCGTTTGTTGAGTGGTAACATTAACGATATTACTCGAAGCTGATTGATTACCTGCAGCATCCTTAGCTCTAACAGAGAAAGTATACGCTGTATTAGCAGTTAAACCAGTTGCATTGTAAGTAGTACTTGAAGCTGTGCCTATATTCGTTCCTCCACGGAATACATCGTATTCTGTTACCCCTACATTATCTGTAGAAGCTGCCCAATTTAATGTTAAGGTTGTTTGATTTACATTAGAAGCTAGTAAATTTGTTGGCGCACTTGGTGCTTGTGTATCACCAGTACTACCACTAATTACAACTATATAATCTTCAACTTCATCACCATCATTTGAACTAGTTCCACAAGGATTAGGATTACTTGCCCATCTGTAACGTACTCGTAACTTAGTGGCTCCTGATTGAGCATTATTAGGTACAGTAACTGAAGTTGTTTCACCACCAGTACCAGGAGTTTTCATTAAAACTTCTTCATTAGCATCTGTAAAATCACCATCTCTATTCCAATCAATCCAAGCACCAACTACATTAGCTGACCAATTAGAAGCTGTGATTCCTGGAGTTACGGTTAATGTTAAGGTTTGCCCTATAGAAACGTTTGTACTTTGAGCTGGAAAATTTGTATAATTACTATTTTGACTTGTATTATTAATACTACCAAATGAAACTCCACCTATATAATTGGTTCCTTGGCTTCCTGCATTACAATACCCTGTTGGTAATGTCGGATCTGGATTTGTACCTCCTGTAGTTGTTACATTTGCTATATTACTTTCAGTAGATTGATTACTTGCAGCATCTTTAGCCCTAACGGTAAAACTATAAGAAGTATTGGCGGCTAAACCAATCACATTATACGAAGTTCCTGTAACAGTACCCAAATTAATGTTTCCTTGATACACTTCATATCCTGTTACTCCCACATTATCAGTAGAAGCCGTCCATGTTAATGTTAGTGAAGTACTTTTAATGTTAGAAGCTACTAACCCACTTGGAGCAGTTGGGGGTTGCGTATCACCAGTTGCTCCACCACTTACTACTACTGAATAATCCTCAACTTCCCCAAAAGAAGTATCCGTACCACATGGTTGAGCTCTCTCACTACTTCCATAACCTAATCGTACTCGCATACGTAATAAGGTATTCGAAACAGCTATATTAGGTGGCGTAACACTACCTGAATAAGGGCCAGCTCCATATCTAGCATATACTTCTTCTGAAGTTTCAAATTGACCATTATTATTCCAATCGATCCAAACTCCTACGTCATTAAATGTCCAACTACTATTATTTACGTCAATAGTAATTGTTTCCGACTGCCCCACTGAAAGATTAGTTGAAATAGTTGAAAAATCATTATATGCTGCATTTGTAGAACTATTATTTATAGCACCAAAACTTACATTCGTGATATGTAAAGTACTATTTTGTGTTGTAGATGCAGCACAAGGATCAGTTCCAGGGCTTGGACCGTCTTTAGTTATTATGTTAATAGTATTACTATTTCCAGAAGTATTATTAGAAAAATCCTTAGCTTTTACATAAAAAGAATAAGAAGTATTTTTAGTTAACCCTGTAACATTAAATGTAGTTCCTGAAGGACTTCCTATCGGAGTCGCTTCATTATTTCTAAAAATATCATAACCAGATAATCCTATATTATCGGTAGAAGCTGTCCAATTTAATGTTAAAGAGGTGCTTTCAATATTAGTAGCGACTAAATTAGTTGGTGTACTTGGAGCCTCTGTATCGGGAATTGAGTTCCCTTTTATAAACACAAAATAATCTTCTACTTCATCACCATTGGTTGAAGCTGTTCCACAAGGACCAGGAGAAGTGTGTAGCTTATAACGTACTCTTAATCTGGTTGCACCATTTTTTGCAGTATTTGGAACTACAACTGTTGTTGTTACTCCACCTTGCCCATTGGTTGTTAATAAAACTTCTTCACCTGTATCCTCAAAATCTCCATCCTTATTCCAATCAATCCAAGCTCCAAAATAATTAGGATCCCAGGTATCAATTCCTGGATTAACCGTTAAAGTAACAGGTTGGCCTTTGATAACATTTGTCCCTAAATTAGTAAAATCAGAATATCCACTATTTTCACTTTTATTATTGATATCTCCAAAGATAACTTCTTCTATATAATTATTACCTTGATGACCAGCAGCACAATAATTTGTAGGCATAGGATCGGAGTTACCATCAGTAATACTAAAGTTAGCATTTGTTATATCAAAAAAAATATTATTGGTACCTCTTACCATAATTCTATTTACACCTCCTTGTTCGTCTGGTATTGTAATTTGATGAGAACCATCATTAGGTACAGCCGACGCTAAAATTATTGGATATGTATTTCCTCCATCTGTAGATAATAAAATATCTACGTTTGCTGCATTAACTCCATTTCCAGTGGTTCCTGCTACATTCCATGTTACAGTTTGTGTAGAGCCAACAGGTGCATCAAATCTATTATTTTGGGAAGTAATTACAAAAGGACCGGCATTTCCAGCTACCGTAATAACAGCATCTCTAGAATCTGTATTTCCTCCTCCAGCGTGGTTGTCTCTTACGGTAAATCTAAAATTAATCGTTCTAGCAACAGAAGGTGTTACCTCCCATTCAGAAGAAGAGTTTCCAGCTTTTACTGTACCAAGATCAGGCATATATCGGATAGGAGATGTTGTAGGTGGTTTAAAACGAAATAAAGGACCACCTGTTGACGTAGCAAGGGGGGGCATAGGAGCTATTTCTTTATCCATTTGATCCCATGTATATGTTAGTTGGTTGGCCGGTGTATTAGTATCAGTAGCAGATCCTTCTAATATAAATGGAGTAGATCTTGGAATCGTATAGTTACCTCCTATACTAGCTACTGGTGCAATGTTACCCACTGATTTTGTTATACCACAACCTGCTGTATTTACAATATGATTCCACATTTCATCTATTTGTTTAGCATGAAAGAAAACATGTGATGTTTGTAAATCATAATTTGGAGCACAGCCTTGATATGCCATGATACTATTACCTCCTCCTGGTTCAACAGCACCTTCATCTAAACGATTACCACCACATGAATTATTAAACGAATGATTAGCTCCAAATTGATGACCAATTTCATGAACGAATGTACGGAAGAAATAATCATTGACAGATGTGAAAGGGTGCGCGCCTGTAGATCCTTGTGCTTTTTTATCATCTACACATACAGAGTTTAAAGCTCCACGCCCAGTTCCATCTGAATCTAAAACATGGCCAATATCATAGTTAGCATTACCAATTGCAGCATCAAGAATTCCTTGAGACTCATTTATAGAAATTCCCGTATTTCCATGTGTAATACCATCAGTTGCCGGGTCAAGAAAAATTGTATTCTCAATATTCGGTACTAATTCAAATGTAGTTCCCAAATCTCGTTCATAAACTGCGTTCACTCTTGTCATGAGAGCATTTAACTCAGCAAGTACGGCAGCTTTCCGTTGTTGCACTGAACCATTTGTAACATTTGACTTATCAGTATATATTTTAGACAATTCTCCCGTTACTGCTATGGCCATTCGATAGACTCTAAGACGACTATCATTAGCGTCTCTTCTGGCTCTTTTTGATAGCTCTTTAGATCCTGTTGTCTTTTTTTCTAAAAAATTTTCGACATCATTATGTATTGTTTGACAACTTATAGGTTCTGATTTTTCCTTTTTTGAAGTAATCATATACATTTTACTATTGATAGTAGGATGCTTAATATTAATTATTGTGGCATCTGACTTCATAATCATAGCCCTAAAGTCATTATTACCCAAACTAAAATGTACTAATTCATTTTCTCCACTTACAGATGTACCCACATAAGATTTAATATTTGGGAATTTTTTGGCTAAATCAGGATGTAAAACATTAGTCTCCTTTATACGGTATTTTTTAAATTTTCCGTCTTCACTAGGAAGCGTGATAATAACATTTGATTTACCAAATGACTCGTACCTTTTAGGACAGTAGGACAATACTTTTTTTAGTTTTTCAACACTAAGATTATAAGTGTTACTTGGCGTAACCATCTTCTTCCCAACTAAAGTAATAGTCTTGTTTTGAATTGGTTGAGTGTTTTTTTTCCAGAAGTTGTTAGTTTGTGAGAATCCACAACCAAAAACGAATACTCCTAAGAGTAATGATAATTGATTTTTCATGATAGAAAGGTTTTAATAAGTATTCTCTGTAAATTTATTTTAACTTTTTGTTTTTATTCTATACTATTTTAATCTATCTGGATACTATACTAACTGATTAACAGTTATTTAACTAAAAAACCAGATTATTAATCATTTTTTAACATTTAAACCACTATTAAATTATATTAATTAATGTTTTATTATGATTAAAACATTTAAAAAAAGCACTTTTTCATTAAGTTGAAAAAAATCATTTTGAGCTTAATTTTTTTTTGATTCTTTCTTAATAACTTTTAAGGTTTCTATTTTTTAATAAGTTACATTCAGTATAAAACTACTTTCTTTAAATGGATTAGGGAATAAAAAACATTACTATCACTATCATTCAATAAACTAGAGGTTAGTATTACAATTTTTAATGAATACTATTATATAAAAGAAAACTATATACTTAAAATAAAAAAGGCAACATATAAATGTTGCCTTTTTCTCCCCTTAAAAAAAAGATGACTTAACCTAACCAAGCATTCATCATCCATAATGTTTTTTCTTGTTCTGATATGAAATCACTCATCATAGAGTTTGTTCCTTCGTCATCTGCATCATCAGATAATTCTAAAATACTTCTTTCTATCTTTAACAGTTCTGATAAAGACTCAACTACTAATTCTACAGCTTTAACATCTTCATAAATATTTTTCCCTACAGGCACTTTTGCTAAACTACTATAATCTTTAAAAGTATGTAAAGGCACACCTTGTAAGGTTAAAATACGCTCAGCTATTAAATCTACTTTTTCCTGAGCATCTGTATAAAACTCTTCAAATTTCACATGTAATTCAAAAAAGTTTTTTCCTTTAATATTCCAGTGAAGTCCCCTTACATTTTGATAGTATATTTGAAAATTTGCTAATAGAACATTTAATTCTTCCACTAAGTTTTCTGTCTTCTTTTTATCTAATCCTAATATTGTAGTTTCCATATCTTATTGATTTTGTGTTGCTTTTTTTAACTGGTTCAAAATTATTGCAATTTTAACGAGTAAAACTATAAATTCAATTGATTGTTTTAATATCTTTATCAAAAAATATTATAGAATGACTATCACTCAACTAAAATATACATTAGCAGTTGCTGAATATAAAAATTTCACAGTTGCTGCTGAACATTGCTTTGTTACACAACCAACTTTAAGTATGCAAATTCAGAAACTAGAAGATGAATTAGACGCTAAAATTTTTAATAGATCAAAAAAACCTATTGAATTAACAGAGGTTGGGAGAAAAATTATTGAGCAAGCCAAAGTTATTGTCGATGAAAGTAATAGAATCGTTGATATTGTACATCAACAAAAAGGGTATGTTGGTGGAGAATTTAAATTAGGAATTATACCTACAATAATGCCAACATTATTACCTATGTTCCTAAAAACTTTTAATAGAAATTATCCAAAAGTTCAATTAATTATCGAGGAACTTACAACTGAAGAGATTGTACGTAAATTAACAGATGGTCATATTGACGCTGCCTTAGCTGCAACCCCTCTTGAAAATGAAGCTATAAAAGAACGTGTATTATATTATGAACCATTTGTTGGTTTAGTTCCTGAAGAGCATAAACTTTTTAGTCAAAATAAAATTAAAGTAGATGAACTTGAAGTAGATGATATATTATTATTAGAAGATGGACATTGCTTTAAAGACAGTGTTATTAATTTATGTAGAACAAATAAAAAGAATAGAAATTTACAGTTTCAACTTGAAAGTGGAAGTTTTGATACCTTAATTAAGCTTTCAAAAGATGGGTTAGGTATGACTCTTTTACCTTATCTAAATACATTGGATTTACATGAGGAAGATAAAAAGCATTTACGTGAGTTTGAAACACCTCCTCCTGCACGTGAAGTAAGCTTATTATACCATAAATCACAATTAAAAATGCAGCTTATTGAAGCTTTAAAAAGCACTATAGATAGTGTTGTTAGGGGCGCTATAGCTTTTAGTGATGTAGAAATCATTAGTCCTTTACAAAAAAACTAAACATCTATTTAAAGAGCATAAAAAAACCATTTTTAAAATTAAAATGGTTTTTTTATGCTCTTTTTTAAAATTTATATTCAGACAATGGTTTTGGAAACTTTTCAGGGTTTTCAGCTAAGTGATAACGAGGGTCATCAATATCTTCTATAATAATATCATGAAAAGTATCACTCGCTTTATACATTAATACTTTACAATCTTCACTTAAATGTTTTAATATTATTTTTTTACCAGCTGCCTGATATTTTTCCACTAAATTAAAAATGGCTTCTATAGCTGAATGGTCAGATACACGCGACTCAACAAAATCAATTTCAACTTTATCTGGATCATTTTTAATATCAAATTTCTCATTAAAAGCTGTTATACTACCAAAAAATAAAGGCCCCCAAATTTCGTAGACTTTGGTACCATCTTCTTTTGTACGTTTTCTTGCTCTAATTTTTCTTGCATTTTCCCATGCAAAAACTAATGCAGAGATTATAACACCTACAAAAACTGCTATTGCTAAATCAAAAAACACTGTTACAGCAGATACTATAATTAAAACAAATGCATCTGTTTTAGGAATCTTATTCATAATTCTAAAACTAGACCACGCAAAAGTTTCTATAACCATCATAAACATCACACCTACTAATGCGGCAATAGGCACTTGTTCAATATATTTATCAGCAAATAAAATAAAAGTTAATAAAGTTAAAGCCATCATTACTCCAGATAATCTACCCCTACCTCCAGCATTAATATTAATAACAGTTTGACCAATCATTCCACAACCACCAGTTCCTCCAAACAAACCACTAACCATATTTCCTGCACCTTGAGCAACACACTCTTTGTTTCCATTTCCTCTAGAGTCAGTTAATTCATCTACCAAATTCATTGTCATAAGTGTTTCAATTAAACCAACTGAAGCTGCTAAAAAAGAATAAGGCGCTATAAATTTCAATGTATCTAAATTAAAAGGAAGGTTACTCCATAATTCGAATAGATTTAATTTTTTAGATAATTCATCAAAACCATTTAATCCAGCTCCTCCTCCATCTCTAATAAAATCACCTACGTTAATAGAGTTAATACCTCCAAAAATAACTACAAAAGAAACTATTAATATTGCAGTTAAAGCTGCTGGTATTTTTGTAGTCAATTTAGGTAGTCCCCATACAATAAGCATTGTTAATAATACTAACCCTATCATTGTATATAGCTTTTCTCCTTCCATTGTAGATTTTACTACACCACTATCTTTTATAGAATAAAAACCATCGTCTTTTACATTAAATACTACCTTTTTGGTTTCTGGGTTGAACACCTGACCTTCAGATATTACAAAAGCTTCTTTATTTGTTTTTAAATTTATTACAGAGTTTTCTTTAATAGCATATAAAATTGTACCAGACATTACATCTTTAACTTCATTATTAGCTACATTGTATACAAGCTCCTTAGAATCTGTTTTACGCTTGTTTTGCCCAAATAAATCTTTAGAATTTTCTTTAAACATCCCTAGCTGAGCCATAAAAATAACGATAGCAAGTCCATTTACAAACCCCATCATTACTGGGTGAGGTATTAATCTAACAAACTTTCCTAGTTTAAAAAGACCAGCAAGAACCTGAATAACTCCCATTAAAACTACTGCAGCTAATAAATAGAAATACCCCATATTCTCTACAGGAGAATCAAATAAAAGACCTTTAGCATGACCTTCTTGAATCATGTGAACAAAAATAACTGCTACTGCCCCAGCTGCTCCAGAAATTAGACCAGGTCTACCTCCAAAAATCGCAGAAATTATACCTACGACAAACGCTCCAAACAATGCTACAATAGGACTTATTTGAGCTACAAAGGCAAAAGCAACAACTTCTGGTATCATTGCTAAGGAAACTGTAATACCAGCTAACGTATCATCTTTTATCTTAATCTTCTTATTTTTAATGTATTTCATCATAATATTGCGAGGCTATTCTAAAAGTTGGCAAATGTAAAGATAATTTTATTGATTTACTTTTATGTTTCATTAACTTTAATTTTGCCAACGTATTTTTTTGTCTTAATTTTGAATATTGAAACTATCAAACAAAAATTGGTAGCAACAATGAGCAGAAAAACACTACTTACTTCAAAAGAAATTGAAATCATTCTGCATCGATTAGCTTGTCAGTTAATCGAAAATCATAACGATTTTTCTAATACAGTATTGATAGGTATTCAACCAAGAGGAACTTATTTAGCGCAACGTTTAGCAAAATTATTAAAGAATGATTATGGTATAAACGATTTACAATTGGGTTTATTAGATATAACTTTTTATCGTGATGATTTCCGAAGAAGAGACGAACCCTTAGAGGCAACTACTACAGAAATAAACTTTCTTATAGAAGGCAAAAATGTTGTTTTTATTGACGATGTTTTATATTCAGGAAGAAGCGTAAGATCAGCTTTAACTGCTATTCAATCGTATGGAAGACCTGAAAACATTGAATTACTAGTATTAATAGATCGTAGATTTAGCCGTCATTTACCAATTCAACCTAATTATAGAGGTAGGCAAGTTGACGCTATTAATGAAGAAAAAGTAGTTGTTCATTGGAAGGAAACTCACAAAAAAGACACCATTTACCTAGAAAACAAGCAATAATGCTTGATATAGTCATGATAAAAAAATTACACTAGAATGAAGCAATTAAGTGTTGAACATTTATTAGGCATAAAGTACCTTAACAAAAATGATTTAGATATTATTTTTGAGACTGCCTCTCATTTTAAAGAAGTTATAAATAGGCCTATAAAAAAAGTACCTTCATTAAGAGATATTACGATAGCTAATTTATTTTTTGAAAACAGTACGCGTACAAAATTATCATTTGAATTAGCTGAAAAAAGATTGTCTGCTGATGTAATTAATTTTTCTGCTGGGCAATCATCTGTTAAAAAAGGAGAAACTCTTATCGATACAGTTAATAACATTTTATCTATGAAGGTAGATATTGTTGTTATGCGCCATTCAAGTGTTGGAGCTGGTATATTCTTATCAAATCACGTAGATGCTAAAATAATAAATGCTGGTGATGGTACACATGAGCATCCAACCCAAGCTTTATTAGATAGTTTTTCTATGCGTGAGGCTTTAAATAGTAATCTGAAAGGTAAGAAAATAGTAATTGTTGGTGATGTTTTACATTCACGCGTAGCCTTATCAAATATTTTTGCTTTACAATTACAAGGAGCTGAAGTAAAGGTATGTGGGCCAACTACATTAATTCCACGCTACATATCTAGCTTAGGAGTTGATGTTGAAACTAATTTAAAGAAAGCTCTTGAATGGTGTGATGTTGCTAATGTTTTACGTGTGCAGCATGAAAGAATGGATATTAAATATTTTCCTTCAACAAGAGAATACACACAACTATTTGGAATTAATAAAGAAATTTTAGATAACCTTGGCAAGAAAATTGTTATAATGCATCCAGGTCCAATTAATAGAGGTGTTGAATTAACAAGTGATGTTGCTGATAGTGATCAATCTATTATTTTAAATCAAGTAGAAAATGGTGTAGCAGTTAGAATGGCTGTTATTTATTTGTTAGCTCAGCAAATAAAAAGATAAGGTATGAACATAGTACAAAAAAATAATTATAATTTAATTTCATCTAATGAATCTTCTTTTGATGTATTCATTGAACATTTAGATAAAAAATATAACGATTTAAAAGGAAAACATTTAATTATTGAAATTTCTCCTAAAAATAATTTCACCGAAAAGAATATTTTAGTATTTTTGAAATACGCTGATTTACAACAACAAAGTGGCACGTCTTTTGTTGTTATATGTAATGAAGTTAATGTTGATAATTTTCCTGAATCTTTTAATATAGTGCCAACATTAGTTGAAGCTGAAGATATTATTGAAATGGAAGATATTCAACGTGATTTAGGTTTTTAACCTTATAACTATTCATAACCCCTTAATGAATTATTTATGACGAAAAAATTACTATTAATTATATTCTTCTTTGTCTCTATTTCTATCTTTTCTCAACAAAAAGGTATTAGCAAATTGGTTGCATCCCCTAACCCATTTACAAATAACACAACCATTTTTTTTAATATAAATAATGATCAACCAGTGTTATTGACTGTTAAAAATGTTTTAGGAAAAACTGTTTTTACTGAAAAGTTAAAAGTAAAAAAAGGAAGAAATTCATTCCCTTTTAGACGTAACGATTTAAAAGCTGGTATGTATATTTATGCTATACAAACAAATAAAGAAGTAATCTCTAAACGCTTTGTTATTAAATAATAATGAGCTTAAACCTTACCATTCTTGGGTGTCACTCAGCCACCCCTCGTGTAAATGCACATCCTACGTCTCAATATTTAGAAATAAATAACAGACATTTTTTAATCGATTGTGGCGAAGGAACTCAACGTCAAATGCGTAAATACAAAATAGGTTTTTCTAAAATTAACCATATTTTTATTTCTCATTTACATGGTGATCATTTTTTTGGCTTAATTGGATTAATATCTACATTTGGTATTTTAAACAGGGAAAAAGACTTACATATCTATGGCCCTAAAGGTATAAAAGAGGTTACAGTATTACAATTAAAGCTTTCTAAGTCTTGGACGAAATATAACATCGTATTTCATGAATTATCATCTAATAAAAGTGAATTAATTTTTGAAGATGAAAAAGTTTCCGTTCACACCATTCCTCTTAGTCACAGAGTATATACAAATGGTTATTTGTTTACTGAAAAACCTAAATTACGAAAACTACATATTGAAAATATAAAGCAATATAATGAAATTGATACCTGTGACTATCAAAATTTAAAAACAGGTAAAGATTTCACTTTATCTACTGGAGAAATAATACCTAACTCAAAACTAACTATTGACCCTTCAAAACCAAAAAGTTTTGCTTTTTGTAGTGATACTGAATACAAACCAGACATAGTACCAATTATTAAGAATGTAGATGTTTTATATCACGAGGCTACATTTTTAAAAGATAGAGAAGATTTATGTGATAAAACTAAGCATTCAACAGCTGAACAAGCTGCTTCCATTGCTAGTCAGGCCAATGCAAGAAAATTAATAATTGGGCATTATTCAAGTAGATACAATAACATCAATGATTTTAAAAATGAAGCTCAAACTGTTTTTGAAAACGTTGAATTAGCTGAAGCTGGTAAACGTTATTCAATAGACTCCTTCCCTATTGAAGTTTTAAACTAATATTGCCCTGTTGAAAGTAATACTAGAGTACATGCTACTTCTGTTTTAACACCATTCTCTTCAAGCAAATTTTTAAATTCATCATTTTCAGTTCCAGGATTAAAAATTACTCTATTCGCATTTAAACTAAGAATGTAATCATAATATGTTACTTGGTTTTTAGCACTTAAATATAATGTAACAGTATCAATATCTTTTAACATTAATTTTTCGGTAACAATTTTAATAGCATTAATACTACCCTCTTTGTTACCAATCGCCCTTACATTAAAACCTTTACTATCAAGCAATTTAACTGCTCTATTTGAATATCTATCCTCTTTTAAAGAAGCTCCTAAAACTAAAGTTGTGCTTTTCATACCTGTTAATAATACGTTAAATAGAGTTAATTAAGGTAACAAAAATATAATACCCATAGTCTATTAGTTATTAAGACAATTCAAAATTACATAAAATTAACAAAATGAAAAAAATACTACTTTTACTTTTATCCATTTTAAGCATGAATACATATGCCCAAATGTCTAAAGGTAATTTATCTAAACCAGGATCAGTTTATGGAAAAGTAATTGATCAAACAACTAAAGAACCTTTACCATATGTTAATATCATAATCAAAGATGTTGCCAAAAAAATAATAACTGGAGGAATCACGAATGAAAGAGGAATATTTACAGTAAAAAACATCCCAGAAGGAAATAGTATTGTTGAAATACAATTTATCGGATATAAAACAATTAACAAACCAATTGCTATTAAAGGGAGTCGTAGAAAAATTAACTTAGGAACTATTTCTTTATTAGAAGATGCTACTACGTTAGATGAAGTTGAAGTTCGTGCTGAAACATCAACTGTAACACAAAAAGTGGATAGAAAAGTAATAAATGTAGGTAAAGATTTAACATCTGCAGGAGCAACAGCTTCAGAGCTATTAAATAACGTACAATCAGTAAGTGTTGATAGTCAAACAGGAAACATAAGTTTACGTGGAAATGACAATGTACGTGTATTAGTAGACGGAAAACCAACAAATATTAGTGCTGCTCAATTATTACAACAAATTCCTTCAAGCTCAATTAAAAGTATTGAACTAATTACAAATCCATCAGCTAAATACAACCCTGAAGGTATGAGTGGTATTATCAATATCATTTTAAATAAAAAAGCAAACATGGGCTTTAATGGTTCAATTAATACTGGTGTTGAAGCTGGGCACTATGTTCGTTATAATGGTTCATTAGACATGAATTATAAAACTGGAAATGTTAACTTTTTTGCTAATTATGGTACTCGTTTAGGAAAAAGACATAATTATGGGTATGTTAATCGTACTTCACCACAAACTATAAATCAAAACTTTGTTTTTGATAATGACAATACATCTCATTTATTAAAAGTTGGAGCTGATATTTATATAAATGATAAAAATACATTATCAGTTTATACTACTCAAAATTGGTTTGATGGCTTAGCTACTGGATCAACAATGGTTAGAAACAATGGAGTTTTACTTACTAACGCACCTACCGTATCTAACTCTGAAAGTAATTCAAGTGCTTATAATTTTAACTATAAATTAGATTTTGATAAAAAAGGTCACAACATTGAATTTGAAGCTAATTTTTCTAATTCAAAATCACCAGAAGTAGCAGTATTCAACGAACTAATTAACCCAAGTGACAAATCTTTAAACTATAACAATAGCGTTACTAACAATAGAGACAATACGTTGCTTAATTTAGATTATACAAATCCTGTTTCAAAAAACGGTAAGCTTGAATTAGGAGCTGAAGTTAGAATAGACAAAACTTCTAATAGTATTATTACAAATCAAGAAAACTTAAACAATTCTTCTTTTAGTTATGATAGAAATATATTTTCTTCATACATAACTTACAGCCATAAGTTTAATAAAATAACAATGCAAGTAGGAGCTCGTTTAGAGCAATATGAAATAGAAGGAGATTTTATTAACGGAACTTCAACTGCTAAGATTACAGATGATATTTTCACTGTGTACCCATCAGCTTTTTTCACCTATAACCCGTCAGATAAAAATCAGTTTCAGTTAAGCTATAGCCGAAGAGTTGATCGTCCAGGTATTAGTCAATTAAACCCAATTAGAGAATGGAGTACTCCTTTAATTACATCAATAGGAGAACCAACGTTACGCCCACAGTTTACTAATTCTTTTGAAGTTAATTATACACGTAGAATTAAAGGAGGGTCATTAACTTTTGGAACTTTTTACAGAAAAATAAATGATAATATATCAAGATTAACCTACAAAGACCCTTTAGACACTAATGTACCTAAGGTAAAACAAATTTTATCTTTCATAAATTTCCCAGATAATGATGCTTATGGTTTAGAGTTTTCTGCAAATTATAGAATTGCAAAATGGTGGAGAGCAAATGCTAGTTTAGATTTTTATTCTCAATCTCAAAAAGGTATTGTTAACTACAAGGAAGCTAATGAAAGAACTACAGATGTAAAAACAAATGTATTTAATTCAAGAATTAGTAACAGTTTTACAGCAACTAAAAATTTACGTTTTCAGTTATTTGCAATGTATCGTGGTGGTCAAGATGGAATTCAATTCAATAGTAAATCTATGTGGATGATTAATACTGGTGCTAGTTTAAGAGTATTAAAAGGTAAAGGTAATTTAACACTTAGAGTTAATGATATTTTCAAAGGAATGAGATTTGCTTTTGATGCAGAAACACCATTTACTCAAAACGGACAATTCAACTGGGAAAGTCAATCGGCTTATATTGGCTTTAACTATCGCTTTGGTGGAGGTAAAAACAAAGCTAAATCTCGAAGAAGAAGAGATAATAATGAAAAACAAGGTAGCGGAGGGTTCATTTAATAACAACTTTTGCTATAAATATATAAAAACTTCAGATATTAATTTATCTGAAGTTTTTTTCATATAATTGCACTTGGTATTTTATATGTATAAATACTTACGGGCTATATATAATTACCTCTTATTCTTTATTTAGTTAATTGATCTTATATCAATTATCATTATCTCCATATTTTTATTTTAGTACTACTATTTAAAATGAAAAAGTTATTATTTATAATCATATATATAAACACACTTTTATTATTCTCACAAAAAAAGAATTTAGGAGAAATCTCTGGGCTTGTAATAAATCAAAATAACGAAACTGCTATACCTTATGCTTCAATAGTTTGTAAAACGTTAGATAACAAAATAATTTCGGGAGGAATAGCAAATGAAAAAGGTCATTTTACTATAAAAAAACTCCCTTTAAAAAAATATATAGTTCAAGTACAATTTATAGGCTTCTCTACTTTAAGTAAAGAAATTGAGCTCAATAAAACCACTCCTAAAATTAATCTTAAAAAACTCTATCTAAAAAATAAAAACACCAAATTAAAAGATATTGAAATACACGCAGAAGAAACTAATATTATTCAAAAAGTTGATAGAAGAGTAATAAATGTAGGTAAAGATTTAACTGCTACTGGAACCAATTCATTACAAATGTTGCAAAACATCCCCTCTGTAAATATTAATATTCAAACTGGTTCTATTAGCTTAAGAGGCAATGAAAATGTTCGTGTTTTAATTAATGGAAAACCTTCTAATATGGACACTTCCCAACTATTAAAACAAACTCCCTCCTCTTTAATTAAACAAATTGAAATTATTACTACACCTTCAGCAAAATACAATCCTGAGGGGATGAGTGGTATTATAAATTTTATTTTAAAGAAAAATATGAAATCTGGTTTTAACGGTACCATTTCTGCAGGCTTTGAACACAGCAAAAACACAAGACCAGATGCTTCTTTAAATATAAACTACAACACAGGAAAAATAAACTTATTTGGGAGTTACAGTACTAATTTTGGAAAAAATTCTACTATTCAGCAATTAGAGAGAGTTAGTAATAATTTAGAACAAAAATTTGATTTCTTACATGACTACTCTGATCATGCTTTTAAAATTGGCTCAGATATTTATCTTGATAAAAATAATACATTATCACTTTATACATATCAAAATTTTAGTAATTCAACCTTATATACCAATTCTTTTTCACGTATAAATAATAACATATTAGATGCTCCTAACCAATCAAAATATAATGAATCAGAACAAAATTATAATATCGATTATAAAGTAACAACTAACAAAAAAGGTGAAAATATTGAGTTAGAAGTTAATTATAGTATTCATAAGAATCCTGAAGAATCAATTAACAAACTTCTTCAAGATACAAATAACAAATTATTTAATTATACCAACTCAATTTCAGACACTAAAAAATCTTGGTTAGTAAATTTAGATTATGAAACTCATCTTTTTGAAACAGCAAAACTAGAATTAGGTATTGAATACAGAAATCAAAAAGTAGTAAGTTCAATTAAAACAGATCAGGTTATTGAAATTGGAACTCCAGTTTCTCAACAACCTAAGGGTAATACTGATTTCAACTATGATAGAAGTATGTATTCTGGATATTTCAACATAAATAACAATTTTAAAAAATGGTCAATTCAAGCTGGTATCAGACTAGAACAATTCATTGTTAATGGATTATTTTCAAATACTCAACAAAGTAATTCTTCCATTTATTCAGATAAAATTTTTAGTATTTACCCATCAGCTTTTTTAACCTATCATATTACTAACAACGATGATATTCAACTAGCATATAGTAGACGTGTGGATAGACCTTCAATATACCAAGTGACACCTATACAAGAATGGGTTAGCCCCTTAACCACCTCAGAAGGTAATCAAAATTTAACCCCTCAATTTACTAATTCTATTGAATTGAATTATTCTAAATCTTTTACCAAGGGATCAATCACTCTTGGAACATTTTATCGTAAGATTTCAAATAAAATTGGCAGAACCATACAAGAAGACACCTCAGCCCCAAACAAACAAATTTTCTCTTATGGAAACTATAATACTGCTAATAGTTATGGCTTAGAAATATTTGGAAGTTACAAAGCTTTTTCTTGGTGGAAAATTAGACCGCAAATAGAAACATACATCCAAGATTCACAAGGAGTAATTAATGCTAAAAATGAACAAGTTAAAAATACTCTTTTCAAATCTACTTTAAATAATAACTTTAAAATAAATAAAAGAATACGATTACAATTAACTACTATTTATAGAGGAAAAAGTAAAAATATACAATTTGAAGTACAACCATATACTATGGTTAATATTGGTGCTAGCTTTAGTATTTTAAAAAAGAAAGGAACTATAACGCTTAGAGGAACAGATATTTTTAACGGACTTAATTACGATTATTTCTCTGAAAACCCTTTTTTAGAGAAAGGAAACTACAACCTAGAATACAACTCTTTTTATTTAGGATTTAGATATAATTTTGGTGGAACCAAAAATAAATCAAGAAATAGAAAACATAGGGATAACAATGAAACTGACGGAGGTTTATTTTAAACAATACCACATTGTCACTTTTACATAAAAAACTTGATAAATTGTTAATAAAATATCTATAAAAATAAAATTAACATAAATAAATATAAAATATACAATAAAAATCATAAATAACTGTTTTTAAAATAATTAACCCTCTAATTATTTTAAACAATGAAAAAACTTATCAATTTTACCCTAACAATGACACTAATAATACTAGTGTCATTTAACATTTTTGCTCAGAAGCAAAAAATGTTTTATGCCACCATGGGAACCAATGATGCTGTAAACTTAAAAAAGAATCATCCTAAAGATGTGAAAATCATAAAATCTTACACTGATTACAGTGTTGTTATGCTCAATCACACCTCAGCAGAAGAACTTCATCATACTGGTTTAAGACACGGACCTGGTTATTTCTTAGAAAATTCTAAAGAAGAAGCTTTAAAAGCTATAGAAAAAATACAAGTAATCAAAAAAAGAAAACTTGCAAGTTCTAAAAGAGCTATTCCTCTTACCATAACACAAGATGTGCTAGTTAACCAAAGTTTAAATCTTGTTAATAATACGAACATTAAAAACCAAATTACCCAATTAGAAAGTTATGGAACTAGATTCCATACATTTTCTTCTGCTCAACAATCTGCTGTAGATTTAAAAGCTAAATGGGAAAACATGAGTAGTGCTAGAAGTGATATTTCTGTTAAACTAGTAAGCCATACAAACACACCAATGTCTTCTGTAGTAATGACAATTACTGGTTCTGAAAAACCTGATGAATATGTTATTTTAGGTGGGCATTTAGACTCTACTTCTAGAGAAGGAAATGCCAACGCTCCTGGCGCAGATGATAACGCATCAGGAATAGCAACTATAACTGAAGTTGCTCGAGTATTATTGAGCATGAATTACAAACCTAAACGTACAGTTGAGTTTATGGCTTTCGCTGCTGAAGAAATTGGTCTTGTAGGATCTAAAGAAATAGCTAGAGATTATAAAAATAG
>JBELFC010000004.1:25252-61202 GCA_042093175.1 Tenacibaculum sp.
GCTACACACGCTGCAAAATTTGCTAAACTTGCTTTAGAGTATCTTATTGAAATATCAAATATTGGATCTGGAGGTGGTGGTGGTGAACCAACATATTGTAGTTCTAATGGACAAAGTACATCTGATGAATATATTAGTAATGTGAATATCGGTTCTATAAATAATAATTCAAATCAAGGTACCAATGGGTATTCTAATTACACCTCAATTTCAACAGATTTAGAAAAAGGTAAATCACAAACAATTTCAATAACTCCTAAATGGGCAAGTACTAAATATAATGAAGGATATGCTGTGTTTATAGATTATAATAATGATGGAGACTTTTCTGACACTGGAGAAACTGTATGGACAAAATCTCCTTCAAAAGAAACTCCTGTTTCCGGATCATTTACTATTCCTTCAACAGTTTCAGAAGGAAAAAAAAGAATGCGTGTTATTTTAAGGTATAATACCATTCCTAGTTCTTGTGGATCTTATAATTATGGAGAAACAGAAGATTATTCTGTTAATATTACATCAGCTCAAGCAGATACTCAACCTCCAACTACTCCTAGTAATTTAGTCTCTTCTAATGTTGCACAAACAACTTTAACTTTAAACTGGACCGCTTCTACTGATAATTTAGGAGTAATAGGCTATGACGTTTATCAAGGTACTACAAAACTAGAAACTGTTACTACAACTTCATATAATGTAACAGGATTAACAGCAAGTACTGCATATACCTTTTCTATAAAAGCAAAAGATGCCGCAGGAAATATTTCTCCTAAGAGTAATGACCTTAATGTAACAACATTAAATAACCTCCCTACTTATTGCAACTCAAAAGGGGAAAGAATTACTTATGAATGGATAGACTATGTTTCATTTGGAGGTATGACAAATACAACAACAGCTAATGGAGGTTATGGTGATTTCACATCAAAAATAGCTACTGTTACGCAAGGAACTACTAATCAAATTATAGTAAGTGCTGGTTTTAGTAATACAGCATATAATGAATACTTCACTATTTGGATTGACTATAATAGAAACGGTACTTTTGAAAGTAGTGAAAAAACTGCTATAGGATCATCTAACACAGCTGGAAACAGAACAGCAAATATCTCAATACCTTCAACTGCTACTTTAGGCCAAACAAGAATGCGTGTTTCTATGAAATACAATGGAGCATCTACAGCATGTGAAACATTTTCTGATGGTGAGGTAGAAGATTATACTGTTAATATTGTTAATTCATCAATAAACATTAACAGTAAATCTGATTTATGTTCTAAAGCAAAATCATATGATAGCTCTATAAACTATAATGAAAAAGATCTTGTTTCTTATGCTGGATCATTATATGAAAGAACCACTGATGGATGGAATCGTACTGGAAACTGTATTACTTCAGAAAGAAATAATATTGAAAATAATTTAATTTTAGCAAATGATAATTCATTACTAAACATTTATCCTAACCCATCAAGTCAAAAAAACATAACTATAACAGTTAATAATGAACTTTGGAAAGCTGGAACTGTTCTTCTTTTTGACATAAAAGGAAATATATTAAAAGAACTAAAATTAAAAGATAAATCTACTTTTGTAAACACGACAAAACTTAGTACTGGAATCTATTTCTTAACCCTTTTTAATAACTCTAAAAGTTATTCTAAAAAAGTAATTATTAAATAACTAATTTATTAATCATAAAAAAACCGTGTGAAAATTCACACGGTTTTACTTTTATTTTATCAAACGTCTTACCAACGAATAACTACAGATCCCCAAGTAAATCCACTTCCAAAAGCAGCTAATACTACCAGATCTCCATCATTTATTTTTCCTTTTTCCCAAGCTTCAGTTAATGCAATAATTACTGAAGCAGCTGTAGTATTCCCATATTTCTGGATATTATTATACACCTTATCATCAGCTAATTGAAACTTTTTCTGAATAAATTGAGCAATACGTAAATTCGCTTGATGAGGAATTAACATATCAATATCTTCTTTTTGCAAATTATTAGCTTGTAAACCTTCTACTATTGCTTCTGAAAAGCGAACAACAGCATGTTTAAAAACAAATTGTCCGTTCATATATGGAAAATACGAAACATCTTCAGGATCATTTGCTTCTAATATTTCTGGTACCCAACGTCCAGTTGAAGGTCCTTCTAATGCTAATTCTTTTGCATGCTTTCCTTCAGAATGTAAATGAGAAGATAAAATACCTTTTCCTTCTTCTTCACAACGTGACAATACTGCTGCTCCTGCACCATCACCAAAAATAACAGTAACTCCTCTTCCTCTAGTTGATCTTTCTAAACCACCTGAATGATTCTCTGACCCAATAACTAATATATTTTTATACATCCCAGTTTTTATAAACTGATCAGCAACTGAAAGAGAATAAATAAAACCAGAACATTGATTACGTACATCAAGAGCACCAATTGTAGGCATATCTAACATATCTTGAACACGAACTCCTCCTCCAGGGAAATACATATCTGGACTTAAAGTTGCAAATACAATAAAATCTATATCGTCTTTTGTTAAACCTGCTCTTTCAATAGCTATTTTAGCTGCTTTAGCTCCCATTGAAGATGTATTATCTCCTGTTTTTGGGTCAATCCAACGACGTTCTTTAATACCAGTTCTCTCTTGAATCCATTCATCATTCGTATCCATCCACTGGGTTAAATCATCATTAGTCACCACGTTGTCAGGCACGTAATACCCTAATCCTGTAATTTTTGAACTATACATAATTTTTTATGTTATTTTTTACTTTTATGCAAATGCGTAGCTTGTAAAAGTAGTAATTTTTAACTTTTCACACAAAAACAATCACTATCGTCATTTTATATGTCATCTTGTCACATATCTCTTTTTGGTATTTTTTTTGACAATAAAATTAATCAGAAAATAATATCAAATAAAATATATAAATTATGAGTAAAGGAAACATTAATGTATCGGTAGAAAATATATTTCCACTGATTAAAAAGTTTTTATATTCTGATCACGAGATTTTTTTACGTGAGTTAATTTCTAATGGTACTGATGCTACTACTAAGTTAAAGCATTTAATATCTATTGGTGAGGCTAAAACTGAATTAGGAGATGCTAAAATTGAAATTAGCATTGATAAAGATGCAAAAACATTAACTATAAAAGATCAAGGGTTAGGTATGACTGCTGATGAAGTAGAAAAGTACATTAACCAAATTGCATTTTCAGGAGCTGAAGAATTTTTAGAGAAATATAAAGATGACAAAAACGAAACTGGTGTAATTGGTCACTTCGGTTTAGGTTTTTATTCTGCTTTTATGGTAGCTGATAAAGTTGATTTAATTACAAAATCATTTAAAGATGAACCAGCTGCTCATTGGACATGTGATGGTTCTCCTGAATATACCTTAGTAGAACACGACAAATCTGACAGAGGAACTGAAATTATTTTACATATTGCTGATGACTCTACTGAGTTTTTAGAAGAAGCTAAAATTTCAGGTTTATTAAATAAATACAATCGTTTTAATCAAGTACCAATTAAATTTGGAACTAAACAAGTAAACGATCCTGATTTTACACCTCAAACAACCACTGATAAAGACGGTAAAGAAACTACTGAGCCACATAAGCAAATTGATGTTGATAACATTATTAACAACACAAATCCTGCTTGGACAAAAAAACCGGCTGACCTAGAATCTGAAGATTATACAAACTTCTACCGTGAATTGTATCCAATGCAATTTGAAGAGTCTTTATTCCATATTCATCTAAATGTTGACTATCCTTTCAACTTAACAGGTATTTTATTCTTCCCTAAGCTATCTCAAAACTTAGATATGCAAAAGGATAAGATTCAATTGTATCAAAACCAAGTTTTTGTAACAGATAATGTTGAAGGTATTGTTCCTGACTTTTTACAGATGTTAAAAGGAGTTATTGACTCTCCAGATATTCCTTTAAATGTTTCTCGTTCATACTTACAAGCTGATGGGGCAGTAAAAAAGATTTCTGGATATATTACTAAAAAAGTAGCTGATAAATTAAGTTCTCTATTCAAAAAAGACCGTGCCGATTTTGAACAAAAATGGAATGATATTAAAGTTATTATTGAGTACGGAATGTTATCAGAAGATAAGTTCTTTGATAAAGCTAAAAAGTTTGCTTTATACCCAACAGTAAACGATTCATTTTTCACTTTCGATGAGTTAATTGAAAAAACAAAAGATGCACAAACTGATAAAGATGGAAATCATATCATTTTATATGCATCTAACAAAGAAGCACAACACAGCTATATTCAAGATGCTACAGCAAAAGGATATGAAGTTGTTATATTAGATTCTCCAATTGTATCACACTTAATGCAAAAACTAGAAACTTCTGGTGAATCTAAAGTTCAGTTTACCCGTGTTGATTCTGATTTCATTGATAATTTAATTAAAAAGGATGACACAGTTATATCTAAATTAACTGATGAAGAAAAAGAAACTTTAAAGCCAGTTATTGAAGGTGCTGTTAATAACAAGAGCTATACTGTTCAATTAGAAGCAATGGACTCTTCTTCTTCTCCTTTCTTAATTACTGTACCAGAATTTATGCGTCGTATGAAAGAAATGCAAGCTTCTGGTGGTGGTGGTGGAATGATGGGAATGGGTAATTTACCTGAAATGTATAACTTAGTTGTAAATACGAATCACCCATTAGTTTCTGAAATTTTAACTGCTGAAGAAGACAAGAAAAAAGAATTAATAACACAAGCTTTTGATTTAGCAAAACTATCTCAAAACTTATTACATGGTGAAGAATTAACAAACTTTATCAAACGTTCTTATGAGTTAATAAAATAAGACTCACTATCATATTTAAAAGCCTCTTTATAATTAATTATAAAGAGGCTTATTATTTTAAACTTTAAACAAAGTAATTTTAAATTATTCTATCCAATTTTTAAAATCTTTAACACGCTCTCTACTTACAATAATTTCTGCTTCATTATAAGTATGTAATTTCAATTGTAGTCGTGAGTTAGTATACGATATTATATCTTTTATTGCATTAATATGAACTATATAAGTTCTGTTAACTCTATAAAATTGCTCCGGATCTAATTGTTCTTGCCAGTATTCTAAAGAGTGATCTATTAAATAGTTTCTATTAGAATTTGTATGAATATAAGTTGCCTTATTCTCTGAATAAAAACACTCAATTTCATCTGTATGTATAATTTTTATATGCTGCCCTACTTTTATTGTAAAACGTTTTTTATATTTTCTATCGATAGGGTTTATAAGTAACTTCCTTATATCATCAATGTTAACCTGTATATCAGTTTCTTTAGGTTTATTATTTATAAATTTATCTACCGCTACTTTTAATTCATCCTCATCTAATGGTTTTAATAAATAATCTATAGAGTTTAATTTAAATGCCTTTAAAGCATATTCATCATAAGCAGTAGTAAAAATGATGGATGATTTTACTGGTACTTCTTCAAATATTTCAAAAGATAAACCATCAGACAATTGAATATCTAAAAAAATTAAATCAGGATGTTCATTTTTTTGAAACCAATTGATTGCCTCTTCTACTGAATGCAACATTTGTTGAGCTTCTAAATTTAAAACTGCTAACATTCTTTGCAATCTTCTAGCAGCTGGCTTTTCATCTTCAATAATTATAATATTCATTATTTACGATCTTCTTTATAATTTTAATTCTATTTACTACTTATTTATAAACTCTTTTATTTTATCTTCTTCCCATTTTTTTCCAAACAGTTTCCTAAATCCAAATACTTTAAAAGCATCTATTATTAAAATAATTCCCCATATACCCCATAATGGATAATGTTCAAAACCGTTTTCAGTATACTTATTACTAACTCTTAATCCGTCGAAAACTCTTACTACAACATCAAAATAATTCGATATAAATGTAAATGCTAAATTAACAATTAAATAAGCTGATAAATGCTGATAAAACTCTTTTAATTCTTTTACTCTTTGTACTGCTTTAATTCTTTTACTATCTAACTTCATCATCCCTAATTTTGATTCTCCATATGCTCTTGTATTTTACGTTCTTCCCAATTTTTCCCCAAAAAGAAATCAAAACCAAAAACTTTAAAAGTATGAAATACTAAACCTATTCCCCAGAAAAACCAAATAGCAAAAGTTCCAAAATCAAAAAAGGCTTCCTGAAAAGTTTCTCCATTACCAACATTTCTAACTATCTTTTTTACACTTATAAATATATTAACTAATATATAGACAGATAGATGAATGTAATATTTTTTTAATTCTTCAACTTTCTTTTGAGCTCTAAAATATTTTTGCTCTTTTGTATAATTATCTGTTTTCATTTTGATTAAATTTAGTTTGTTATTCGTTATTTTCCATATACTCATTTATCTTTCGTTTTTCCCAATCTTTATTAAAAAATAAAGAATCGCCATATACTCCTAACCAGTGAAAAAACAATCCTATCCCCCAAAAAATCCAGGTTGAGTATACCCCAAAATTTTGTAACACCTCTACTAAAGAATCTCCATCATCAGACATTAATCCAAAAATTACCATTGATGAAATAAAAACATTTACTACAACGTATGATATTAAATGCCAATAAAACCCTTTTATTTTTTCTACTTTTTTCTTTGCAAGTAAATATTTATGTTCTTTTCTATAATCTTTTTCCATCCTTAATTATTATTTTTTATATACTCTTGTATTTTACGTTCTTCCCAGTCTTTACCAAAGCCAATTATATCAGATCCAAAAACTATCATCCAATGAATAAAAGTTACTAATAATAATCCCATAACTGGAAACCAAAACCAATGAAAATAAGGTACAAATGTTAAGTTAACAGAAACTATAATCACAATTGAAAGTAAGTTTACTAAAGCATGTAAATAAAATGCTTTTACCTTTTTAATCTTTTTTTTAGCTTCTATATATTTTTTTTCTTCTGTATAATTAATATCCATAATCATTAGTTGTTATCTAAATATTCTTTAATTTTTTTCTCTTCCCAGTCTTTACCAAATCCTAATTTATCAAACCCAAAGGCTCCAAACCAGTGAAAAACAAGTCCAATTGACATTCCCATAATAGGAAACCAAAACCAATGAAATTGTGGAACAAATCTTAGGTTAATAAAAATTAAAAAAGGTATTAATACTATCGTAACTAATAAGTGAATATAAAATCCTTTAATTTTTTCTATTCGCTTCTTAGCTTTAGCGTATTTGTACTCATAAGTATAATTTTTTTCCATTTTATTCTATATTTTTAAATTAACTATTATTTACTTGACCTTATATAGAGCCTTATAAGAAAATCGTTAATCTATTTTTTTATTTCTTATATTACTATTGGTATTTATCCTCTTCCTCCATTAATTCTTTTATCTTACGCTCTTCCCAGTTTCTTCCTAAAAACATCCTGTAATTGTTTACTTCTAAAAAATGAAATATTACACCTATCCCCCATCCTATCATTGGAAACCAAAACCAATGAAATTGTGGTGAAACCTGAAGATTTATAAATATTAAAAAAGGTATTACTAAACAATATGATATTAAATTTTGGTAAAATTCTTTAAGTTTCTCTACACTTTCTACCGCTTTTACATATTTATTGTTTTCTAAATCGTTTGTATCAATTCTCATATCTTTTACTTTTGTTAACAGTGGTAAGCTCACTGTAAATGTTTTATTATTTTTTGTTATTTGCACATTTCTTTTGGTTATTAAACCATATCTATCTGCAATATTTCTTAATCCTACTTTTGTACTCTTCCCTATAGCTTCTTTAGGGTTTATATTATTTTGAACTTGTAAAAAACCTTCTTCCTCATAAATTTTTATTTCTAAAGGTTTATTAGAAGACACAACGTTATGTTTTACCGCATTTTCTAATAATAATTGTAATGACAAGGGTACTATTTTCAATTCAGGATTATTTAATGTTGTTGGAATCGTAAACTTAACCGCATCTTCAAAACGCATTTGTAACAACTCCATATATGTTTTTGCAAATAACAACTCTTCTTGAATTGGAACTAACTCTTTATTTCTTTGTTCTAATACATACCTATAAACTTTTGATAGTTTAGTTGTAAACTTTTCAGCTTGATATGGGTTTTCACCTATTAAAGAGGTTAATACATTTAAGCTATTGAACAAGAAGTGTGGATCTATCTGACTTTTTAAAGTTTCAAACTTTGCTGTTTCTGTTTTAGCTACTATTTGTTGCTGAGTACTTTCTTTTTTTACTGATTCTTTCCAGTTTTTCATAAAACCTCTCGCATGAAAGAAAGCAGCCATTCCTAAAGCTAACATTACAGCAAATAAATGTGTCCAAAAT
The DNA here is from genome assembly GCA_042093175.1 of Tenacibaculum sp. Lineage (GTDB taxonomy): Bacteria > Bacteroidota > Bacteroidia > Flavobacteriales > Flavobacteriaceae > Polaribacter. The sequence continues at coordinate 33,633 of JBELFC010000004.1, forward strand.
AATTCTCCTTTAAAAAAGTTAGTAATACCTCTATCAAAAATTATAATGTATTGCATATAATGAATTAATAATACAGCAATAACATTAAAAATAACCGTGGTTATAACTCCAGCCCAAACTCGTTGGTTTGTTTCTTCTACCCAACTCCATTTAGAACTTAAATAATCATTTATATAGCCATTTCCCATACCTAAAACGAACGAATACATTGCTGAAAAAAGAAGAATTACTCCAGCTCCTTTAACACTAAACTGTCTATTTACTATAATAAAAAACACGCCGAAAATTAATGTCATTTTTAAGCAAATCCAAAAATCTTGTTTTAGTTTATTTATTACGTTTTTATTTTCTGTATTCATTCTATCTGTATGTTAAAATCTAATTTCTAAAGATACGTTATTATCAATAATAGTAAATTTTGCATCTTCATATTGCGGTGGCCCAAAATTCATCACATTATTTGATGCACCATAATTTTCTATAGGCATTCCATTAGGTTGAAAATCCATTTTATTATTATCATTTTTATCATGATAACAAACAATTGCATACTCACCAGCAGGAACATCATTAAATACTACAGTACTCTTACCATCAATTATTTTTGAAGACTTTGCTTTTACCGGTTCTTTCATAAAATTATCTTTATTATATAAAGCATAACTTACTTTTCCATTGTTAGATGTTACATTTACGACTGTTGCAGTAATTGTTTGCTTTTGAGCCGAAACCGTTTCTATAGTAAACACTATTATTAATACTAAAATACTTGTTAAAAATTTCATCTGTGTATGTTTTAAGTTTAATTACACTACAAATATCTAATGATAGTCGTGTTTTTTAAATTATAAACTACCCAACTGTCTTTTTTTTAGGCTGAATTGTAACTTCTATATTATAAATTAAAAAAAACTAACATAATAGTGTAACGTTTCTTATTTTTGAGCTACTTATTTATTATCAACAGTTACTAAACTTAGTGCAAACAGAACTCGAAAATAAATTTTTGTCAGATTTTGAAAGCAATCAAAATATTGTGCATAAAGTGTGTAGAATTTACACTACTAATAAAGATGCTCATAATGATTTGTTTCAAGAGATAACCATTCAGCTTTGGAAAAATTACAGCAAATTTCGAGGCGATGCTAAATTTAGTACATGGATGTATAGAGTTGCTTTAAATACTGCTATTTCATTATATAGAAAATCGACTAGAACTATAAAGACACAAGATATTAGTGACTTTACTTACAAAATACAGTCTAATGAATATGATGATACCGAGGAACAACAATTAAAAGCACTATACAAAGCTGTTCATAAATTAAATGATATAGATAAGGCTCTTATTTTTTTATACCTCGAAGATAAAGCCTATAAAGAAATTGCTGCTACATTAGGTCTAAGTGAAGTAAATGCTAGAGTAAAGATGAATAGAGCAAAAGATAAATTAAAAAAAATACTGACACCCTAACGTATTATATGGATGCATTAGATAAATACAAAAAAGCTTGGGATAATCAACCTAAAGAAACCAACAAGGTTTCTAAGGTAGATATATATAAAATGGCGCAATCAAAATCATCATCTATTGTTAAATGGATTTTTATTATTGGATTATTGGAACTTATAATTCCACTATCCATGTACCTTATTTTTGATTTGGATAAATTAGATAAAACGTATGCTAAACTTGGTTTGGTTAATTATGCCTTTTACTCTCAAATTATACTATATCCTGTTGTTCTTGTTTTCTTATACTTGTTTTATAAAAATTATAAAAACATTTATACTACCGATACTACAAAAGAGTTAATGCAAAAAATACTTAAAACTAGAAAAACCGTACGTAACTACATATTTTTAAATTTAGGGTATGCTTTTATAACTTTAATCGTTGTTGTTTTTGCTACGATTAAAACTCAATTTAACAATTTAGGAACCAAAGAAATAATTATTACTTCTTTAGTTTCTATTCTATTCGGTATACTTTTAATAGGCTGTATTTGGTTAATTTACCAACTCCTATATGGTATCTTGTTGAGAAAACTAAATAAGAATTACAAAGAATTGGCTAAGTTAGATAGCCCAAACTAAAAAAAAGAGAAGCTATTAAGGCTTCTCTTTTTTATTAATACTCTTTTAACTCTTTTATTAATATTGATAACATGTTATCAGTAAAATCTAGATGCGTTACTATCCTTATTTTCCCTTCTCCCATCGATATCAATAAAATTCCTTTTTCTTTCATCTTTTCCATAAACTCCTCAGGGTTTATAGAATCATTTACATAAAAAATAATAATGTTCGTTTCAATAGGTTCAACTTTTTTCACATAATGGCAAGATGCTAATACATCACCAACTTGTTTAGCCCTTTGATGATCATCTTTCAATCTATCTACATGATTATCTAATGCATAAATAGCCGCTTCAGCTAAAAAACCAGCTTGACGCATACCTCCTCCAAATAATTTTCTAACTCTTAGTGCTTGCTCTATATGTTTTTTGGTTCCTATCAAAACAGAACCAACAGGTGCTCCCAACCCTTTAGATAAACAAATAGAGATTGTATCAAACAATTCACCATATTGTTTTGGAGTTTCATTCTTTGCTACTAACGCATTAAACAATCTAGCTCCATCTAAATGATATGCTAAATTATTCGATATAGCTACTTTTTGTATTTTTAGTAACTCTTCAAAATCCCAACAAGCTCCTCCTCCTTTATTAGTTGTGTTTTCTACACAAACTAATCTATTATATGGTGTATGTATATCATTTCTTCCATCTACTAATCCTTCTAATTGTTTAGCTGTAAACATTCCTCTATTTCCATCAATCAAACAAGAAGTAACTCCTGCATTAAATGCAGCTCCTCCACCTTCATAATTGTAAACATGGGCCCATTTATCACAAAACATTCTATCTCCTGGTTGAGTATGAATTTTTATAGCTGTTTGATTTGCCATTGTTCCTGATGGAAAAAATAATGCATCTTCCATACCAAACATAGCAGCAACTTTTTCTTGTAATTTATTTACTGTTGGATCAGCTTTAAATACATCATCTCCTACTTCAGCATTCATCATTACCTCTAACATGTTTTTAGTTGGTTTGGTAACTGTATCACTTATTAAATTGATTTCCATAAATACTTTTATTCTTCTTTTAATATTAATATCTCGTTCCTATTGGTGAACCATCTGGCATTTTAGGTGCTCTTTGTTTTTTATACTTTAAAGGATTCTTTTTAAAATCTTGAATCATTTTCAAATATTGAATATCCATTAAATCCTTATTCTTCTTTGTAAGATAATCTATTACCTTATTTATTTCATTATTCGTTATTGCCTTAGCTTGAGAATATATATTCTTATCTACAATTATTGAAAACATTCCTTTCAATACTTCTTCTTTAACAATCTCATTTAATGCCTTATAATAATTATCTTTAAAGGACTTTTTAAACGTTTTAGTTATTAGTTTTTCTAAAATTTCGCTTAAACCTAGTTGACTTTCGTCTAAATTTTTATGTTGAATTAACCTATTTATCCTTTCTGGGTGTAGTAAAAAACTTAATGTAAATTCAGTAGCAGTTTGCATAGCTGCATAAGGATCAAAAGCAACTCCTGTTTTACTTTTAAAGCTTTCTCTAGTTCTATAATATCCATATGCACGAGGAGGGAATAAAGCCAATATTTTTTTAGGAACTCCTATTTTTTTTACATCAATTGTTTTTAATAAACTTTTTAAAGCCTTACGTTCAGTTTTACCATTTACTCTTTCAACAACTTTTTCTTTTTGTCCTTTCACTGCATATGTATAATCTAATCCTCCTATAGTTTTGGAAGTAGCATCAACTTGATATCTATGAAAATAATAAAGAGGTACAAATACATCTTCTAATACTGAATAAGGCTCATTACTTTTAATATTATCTATTGAAAAATTTTGAATTGCGTGTGCTCTTATTTCTAAAATAGTATCTAATTCATCACTTGCACTTTCTCCATTATCCCATAAATGTGCATACGCATGTGCACTCCCTTTAGAACGAGAATCTGAATCAGTTATAAATCGTAATCCTTGTGCAAAAGCATTATCTAATATTTTATTTAAGTTACTCTCTTCATTACTTTCAAAATCTTGATAAGCATAAGCTACGGTAACTTTATCCCATGCTCCTATTTTAGTATCATATGCAGCTGAAAAATCTATCTTTCCATTTTTTAATGATAATTTAGGATGTGGATAATCCATTACTGACGACCTAGCATTTGTACTTGCAGCAAAGTTATGTGCAAAACCCAAGGTGTGTCCAATTTCATGGGCTGATAATTGTCGAATTCGCGCTAACGCCATATCTAAAGCAAAAGAATCATTTGTAGTATTATTTTTATAAGGAGCTTGTAAAGCTTGAGCAATTAAAAAATCTTGACGTATACGTAAAGATCCCAAACTAACATGACCTTTTATTATTTCTCCAGTTCGTGGATCTGTAATACTTCCTCCATAACTCCAACCTCTAGTTGATCTATGCACCCACTGAACCATATTATAACGAACATCTAATGGATCTACTCCTTTAGGCAACATTTTTATTTGAAATGCATTTTTATAACCTGCTGCTTCAAAAGCTTGATTCCACCAACTTCCTCCTTCTAATAAAGCTGAACGAACTGGTTCTGGTGTTCCTCTATCTAAATAATAAATAATTGGTTCTTTTGCTTCACTAATTGCCGCTGATGGGTTTTTCTTTTCTAAACGATGTCTAGTAATAAACCTTTTCTTTATTGGTTCATTAACAGGGGTTGCATAATCCATATAAGTCATTTGCCAAGAACCACATCGAGGATCATACTTTCTGGGAGTATAATTATTATCTGGTAACTCCACAAAAGAATGATGCTGATGTACAGTTATTAAAGAAGCATTTGGAGTTACACTTCTAACATTATACCCTTTTGGTTTTCCAGAAAAAGTAAGCATAATATCAAATTCTACATTTTTAGGAAACGCTTTAGTTCTTCCCAAATTAAATGCACTCTTACTCTTATCTAATCGATAACTTCCTTCCTTATTTCTAGCAAGGGTATTAATTACACCATGAGCATCTCTCATAAAAAACCCTGTTGCATCAATCAAGTATTTATCATTTTTAGATTCTTTAATCTTAAATCCATATAAAACCGATTTAGCAAAAGCTTCTTTTACTGATTGTTTTTCTTCTTTATTAGTTGTTATAGCTCTATAGTCTTGATTGGGTTGAATTAATAATAATTTATTTCCTGCTTTTAAAAACTTAACCACAACACCATTTCCTAATTGACCTCTATCTAAACCAATATCATTAGACCCAAGTCCTTCTGACAATGAATTAACATATAAAAATTCAGTATTAACTTTAGTGACCTCTAAAAATATTTTATCGTTACTTTGATCATAATAAAAAGTAAAATATCCTACATGCTTAGTAACGTCTTTATTTCCTTCAAAAAATTGTGAAAATCCAGAAAACGATACGCAAAAAAATAAAATAAATGTAGTTAGCTTTTTCATTATGTTAAATATTTCTATAAAAATAGAAAATACTATTGGTTATTTAAAAACACTTCTGTTCAATCTTAAATTTTAACTTATTTTTGTGACGATTATGATAACACAAGAACAGTTAAAAAATATCTCAGAGCGAATAGTAAAGCTAAAATCGTATTTAGATATTGATAAAAAATTGATTGAAATTAATAACGAAGAAGAAAAAACTGCCAACCCTGACTTTTGGAATAATCCAAAAGAAGCTGAAGCATTAATGAAAGAACTTCGTTTTAAGAAAAAATGGGTTAATGACTATAACTCTATTGTTACTTTAAGTGAAGACCTTCTAGTTTTATACGATTTTTACAAAGAAGGTGATGTTGAAGAATCTGAAGTAACAGAGCATTATGAGAAAACAAGTACTTTATTAGAAGATATTGAGTTTAAAAATATGTTATCTGAAGAAGGTGATAGTTTAAGTGCTACCATTCAGATTACAGCAGGTGCAGGTGGGACAGAAAGTTGTGACTGGGTTGAGATGTTAATGCGTATGTATACTATGTGGGCTGAAAAACAAGGTTATAAACTGAAAACTCTTAATTACCAAGCTGGAGATATAGCAGGTGTAAAAACAGTTACTATAGAAATTGATGGTGACTATGCTTTTGGATGGTTAAAAGGTGAAAATGGTGTACATCGTTTAGTTAGAATTTCGCCTTTTGACAGTAATAATAAAAGGCACACAACTTTTGGTTCTGTATACATATTTCCTGTAGCAGATGATACTATTGAAATAGAAATAAACCCAGCAGATATTGAAATAACAACAGCTCGCTCTAGCGGTGCAGGAGGTCAAAATGTTAATAAAGTTGAAACCAAAGTTCAATTAACTCATAAGCCAACTGGTATACAAATTCAATGTTCAAATTCTAGGTCTCAACATGATAATAGAGCTACAGCTTTAAAAATGTTAAAATCTCAATTGTATGAAATTGAATTACAAAAACGATTAGCAACTAGAGAGAATATTGAAGCTGGAAAGTTAAAAACTGAATGGGGTAGCCAAATTCGTAATTATGTAATGCACCCTTATAAATTAGTAAAAGATGTTAGAACAGCTCATGAAACTGGAAATGTAGATGCTGTTATGGACGGAAACATAAATCCTTTTTTAAAGTCTTATTTAATGATGATGGGACAAAAAGAGGCAGATAAAAGTATTTAAAACAAAACATAAAAATGATAAAAATATACCATAATAATAGATGTAGTAAATCACGTTGCGGTTTAGAAATACTTGAAAATTCTGGAAAAGAATTTGAAATAGTTAAATATCTAGATACAGTACCTTCAAAAGAAGAGTTAAAAGAAATTATTGTATTGTTAGGCATCTCTCCTATAGAATTAGTTCGAAAAAACGAAAAGATTTGGAAAGAGAGTTTTAAAGGAAAAGAATTATCAGATGATCAAATAATAAAAGCAATGATTGATAATCCAAAATTAATAGAACGCCCTATTGTTATCAATGGTTCAAAAGCTGTTATAGGTCGCCCTCCTGAAAATATTAATACAATTTTATAATATAAAAGCTCTCAAGAAACTGAGAGCTTTCTTTTTAACAGTAATTTATAGTATAGAAGATCTATTAGGTATATTAATTGATATTTAAAATCGATTTTAAATTTAATTAATAATGAAAAAAACAACCCTCTACACTATTTTTATCTGCTTATGGCATTCTTTTATATTTAGCCAATCAGTTAATGAAAAGATAAATTATTCTGAAAAAATTCCAATCGATTCATCTGTAAAAATAGGAAAACTCAAGAATGGCTTAACATACTACATAAAACAAAACAAGCAACCTGCTAATAATGTTGAACTTCGCTTAGTTGTTAATGCAGGTTCTATTTTAGAAGACGATAATCAATCTGGTTTGGCTCATTTTATGGAGCATATGAATTTTAATGGAACTAAACATTTTAAAAAAAATGAAATGTTTGACTACCTTCAATCTATAGGCGTAAAGTTTGGAGCACATTTAAATGCTTCCACTGATTTTGATGAAACAACATACGTATTGCCTATTCCAAGTAATGATGAAGTTAAACTTGATAAAGGCTTTCAAATACTTCAAGACTGGGCTTCAGGTGCTTTATTAAACGATAAAGATATCGATGACGAAAGAGGTGTCGTTCTAGAAGAACAACGTTTATCTGAAAATGCGAATTTTAAAATGGCTAAAGATTATTTTCCAAAATTAATGTATGGATCAAAATATCCAGAACGTTTTCCTATAGGTAAAAAAAACAATCTTAAAACATTTGAACATCAAAATCTTCGTCGCTTTTATAAAGAGTGGTATCGTCCAGATTTAATAGCTATAATTGCTGTTGGAGACATCGATGTAAAACAAATAGAACAAAAAATAAAAAGCTACTTTGAAAAAATACCTGAAAGAAAAAAATCAAGAGAAAGAAAAATTGCAACACTAAAGAATCACAAACAAACATTAATTGCTATTGAAAGTGATAAAGAAGCTTCCTCTTCAAATGTTAGAATTGTTTATAAGGATTTTAAAAATTATACCCCAAATGTAACTATTCAAGATTTTAAAAATTCTCTCCCTTCTTTTCTAATTAACATTATGATGTCATTTAGGCTTTATGAATTAGCAAATGAAACAAGCCCTCCTTTCATAAATGGGAATAGCTACAGGGGGCATCTTGTAAGAAGTAAACAAGCTAACAATTTAGAAGTAATAACGAACCCTAATGAACAATTAAAAGGATTAAAATCTCTTTTATATGAAGTTGAACGTGTTAAACGTTTTGGTTTTAGCCAAAATGAATTAAATGCTGCTAAAAAGCATATTACTGCTCAATTAACTCAAAATTATAAAGATAGAAATAAACGTTTATCAAACTCATTTGTTGAAGAGTATATTAGTAATTTTTTAAAACAAGAGCCAATACCTAACCCTGACTGGTTATACAAAACAAGCGCCCTACTTTTATCTTCTATTAAACTTAAAGAGGTTAACAAAATTACGCCAACTTTTTTTCATGATGAAAATAGAGTTGTGATAATAACTGGTCCTAAAAAATCAGTAACAGAACTAGACGTTTTAAATACTTTAAATAGTATTAAAAATCAAGATATATCAATCTATAAAGACAGTTCATTTTCAGCATCTTTATTAACTCATACTCCTAAACCTGGAAAAATAATCAAAACAACTAAAAATAGTGAATTAGGAACTACTAAATTAACCTTAAGTAATGGAGCTACTGTAGTTTATAAAAAAACAGATTTTAAAAATGGTGAAATAATTTTTAATGCTATAAGTTCAGGAGGTACTTCTCAATACACTGATACTGAATTAAAAGCCACATTTTTAATTAACAACGCTTTAACTGGTGCAGGTATTAATGGGCATAGTACTGCTGAATTGAATAAGTTATTAATTGGTAAAAATGTTAGTGTTTCTCCTTTTATAGGTGATTATTTTGAAGGCTTTAACGGTGGTAGTTCTCCTGAAAATTTAGAAAGTTTGTTTAAATTAACTTATTTATACTTCACTTCACTAAATAAAAATCAAGAATATTTTCAAGAATATATTAATAAACAAAAAAAACTATCAAAAAATCATCTTGATAATCCATTAAATTATTTTAAACAAGAAATGGATAATTTTATAAATTCTGGTAATACAAGACACTTTGGATTCCCTACACCAAAAATGTATAATCTAGTTAATTATGATTTGGCTTACCAAAAATATAAAGAGCGTTTTTCTAATGCTAATGATTTTAATTTCTACTTTGTAGGAAATGTTGATGAAAATAAATTAAAAGAATACGTTACTAAATATTTAGCTAATTTACCAAGTACTAATACAAAAGAATCATATGAGGTTTCTAAGTTTCGTCCTTTATCTGGCTCACATATCAAAAAAGTTAATAAAGGAAAAAATCAAAAAAGTGTAGTTAACATTCAGTATCAAGGTTCGGTTCCAAACTATAATGATAATGAGAGTCTTGCCTTTAATGCTTTATCAGAAATTATTGACGTAATTTTAAATGAAAAGTTAAGAGAACAAGAGTCAGGTATTTACACATCTTCAATAAATGCAAATATTAGTAACATACCATACAATTGGTATAATTTATCTATTACTTTTCCATGTGCTCCTGAAAATGTAAAAAGGTTAAAAAACATTACTGTTAAGGAGATAGATAATATTGTAAAAAATGGAATAACTGAAAAAAATCTTAACAAGGCTAAAAAAGCATTAATTACAATATTTAAAAAGAACTTAAACACCAATAATTTGTGGATTCAAGCCATTACTCAAATTGATTTTCATAAAGTAAAGGCTTCCAATTTTTTGTTTTATGAAAAAAGAGTAAACTCAATAACTAAAGACGATATTCAAAAAGTGGCAAAAAAGTACTTAACTAATGGTTACATTCTTGGAGTATTAAATCCTGAAAAATAAAACATAAAGCTCTCAAGAAACTGAGGGCTTTCTTTTTAACACTAATTAACAACTAAAAAGTTAGTTTATAACATATTTGATGTATATTAGCTACTTAATCAAATACTTACTAACTATGAAAAAATTAATTTATTCAATTTTTTTTGCTTTACTGATGACTCTTCCTGGGTATAGTCAGGCTTTAAAAAAAGTACCAAAAGGAAAAAGAAGTATTCAATCAATGCCAATTCCTACTGATCCTTCTGTAAAAATTGGAAAACTTTCAAATGGTATTACCTATTATATCAAACAAAACCCTAAACCAGCCAATAAAGTAGAATTACGCTTGGCAATAAATGCTGGATCTATCTTAGAAGATGATGATCAATTAGGAGTTGCTCACTTTATGGAGCATATGAATTTTAATGGAACTAAAAACTTTAAAAAAAATGACTTAATAGATTACCTTCAATCTATTGGAGTAAAGTTTGGAGCTCATTTAAATGCATACACAGGTTTTGATCAAACTGTTTATATTTTACCAATACCAAGTGATGATGAGGCAAAACTTGAAAAAGGTTTTCAAATTATTGAAGACTGGGCACATGGGGCTCTTTTAAACGGTAAAGATATAGACGAAGAACGTGGTGTTGTATTAGAAGAGTATCGCTCAAGAAGAGGTGCTGATAGTCGTATGCTAGAAAAATATTTACCTAAAGTGATGCATGGTTCAAAATATGCAAAAAGACTACCTATTGGAACTAAAGAAAGTATTGAAACTTTTAAGCACGAAAGTATTCGTCGTTTTCATAAAGATTGGTATCGTCCAGACTTAATGGCTGTTATTGCTGTTGGTGATGTTGACGTTGCCACTTTAGAGCAAAAAATAAAAGCTCATTTTGAAAAAATTCCAGCTGTAAAAAATCCAAGAGAAAGAAAAGTTTCTAATTTAAAAAACCATAAAGAAACTTTTATTGCTATTGAGGCTGATAAAGAAGCTCCATTTTCAAGAGTACAATTAATGTATAAAGATTATGATGAAGCAAAGGCTGATGTTACTATTGGTGACTATAGAAACTCATTAGTTAAATCATTATTCTCTCAAATGCTTAATAATAGGTTAAGTGAACTAAGAGAAAGCGAAAAACCACCATTTGTTTACGGTTTTAGTTATCATGGAGGTACATGGGCTAGAGGGAAAAACGCTTATCAATCAACAGCTGGTACAAGTGCTGATGGGCAATTAAATGGTTTAAAAGCATTACTAGATGAAAATGAAAGAGTTAAACGATTTGGTTTTCAAGCCGGTGAGCTTAATAGAGCTAAGAAAAATGTAATTGCTCGTATTGAAAAAGCTTTTAAAGATAAAGACAAAAGAGAATCTAGAAGAATAGTTGGACAATACATCAATAACTTTTTAGAACAAGAAGCTATTCCTGGTATTAGCTGGGAATATAAAGCGCATATGAGGTTATTACCTTCTATTAAACTAGAAGAGGTAAATAGTATCATCAAAAACTTTTTACATGATGATAATCGAGTGGTTGTTATAACTGGTCCTAAAAAAGTAGTTACTGAATCACAAGTTACTCAAGCTTTAAAAGATGTTAAAACAAAGGCGTTAAAACCATATGAAGATAAAGTAGTTGCTACTTCTTTAATTACTAAAACTCCTAAGTCAGGTACCATTGTTAGTACTTCTAAAAATAAAAAGTTAGGAACAGTTACTTTAATTTTAAGTAATGGTGCTAAGGTTACTTACAAAAAAACTGATTTTAAGAATGATGAAATTTTATTTGATGCTTTTAGTTTTGGTGGTACTTCTTTATACAGTGATAGTGATTTAAAAGCTACTACTTTTGCAAATGGAGCTTTATCTCAGGCTGGTGTAAATGGATATTCTAAAACTGATTTATCAAAAATGATGTCAGGTAAAATTGCTCGTGTAAGCCCTTACATTGGTACGTATAGTGAAGGTTTTAGAGGGTCTGCCTCTCCTAAAAACTTAGAAGATATGTTTCAAATGGTTCATTTATATTTCACCTCTTTAAATAAAGATGAAAAAGCTTTTAAATCATTTGTTAATAAACAAAAGAGCTTCTTAGGTAATTTATTAGCGAGCCCTAACTTTTTCTTTCAAAAAGAAATGGGTGATTTTATGAATGCTGGTAATCCTCGTTATTCAGGGTTTCCATCACCTGAAGCCTATGATAAAGCAGACTACAATTTAGCATACAAAAAATATCAAGAACGTTTTGCTGATGCTGGTGATTTTAATTTTTATTTTGTTGGTAATGTTGATGAAAAAAAGTTAGCTGAATATGCAATGAAATATATTGCTGGTTTACCTAACAAGAATTCGAAAGAAAACTATAAAGTACATGACTTTCGTCCAAAATCTGGAAACCATACAAAAACAATTCAGAAAGGAAAAGCTCCAAAAAGTAATGTAAGAATAACATATCAAGGAAAAGCTAATTATAATAAAAAAGATGCTTTAGCCTTTTCTATTTTAGGAGATGTCGTTGCCATTAAATTAACTGAAAAGTTACGTGAGCAAGAAGGTGGTGTATATTCATCAAGAACACGTGGTAGAATTTCGAAAATGCCTTACGGTTGGTTTAACTTTAGTATTTCTTACCCTTGTGCACCTGAAAATGTTGAGAAACTTAAAAACATTTCTGTTAACCATGTTGCTTCTGTTATTAAAGATGGACCAACAGAAGAAGACGTAATGAAGGCCAAAAAGGGAATGATTTCAGATTACAAAGACAATCTTAAAAAGAATCGTTTTTGGTTAAGAACTATTAAGAACATTGATTACCAAAAGAATGACGTTACTGATCCAAGTGATTTTGAAAATAAAATCAATGCCTTAACAAAAAAAGATATTCAAAACGTAGCTAAAAAATATTTAACTAATGGATATATTTTGGGAGTATTAAATCCTGAAAAATAAGACCTTAAATAAATAATAATATACAAAGTCCTCAATTTAATTGAGGGCTTTTATTTTTCTATAAACTTAGATTGTAAAAATCCTAATCCGTAACCATAGAATTGAGTTAATGTTGTAATTATACTCAAAAAAGCAACTTTAAAACTTTTATTTTGAAATAATGAATCAAAAAAAAGAACAATAAAATAAATTGCATATAATACAATAAACTCCCAAAATTTAAATAACAATAAAATAATAGCTATATCAATTCCAATAATAAATAAACTTGGAAACCAATAAGTAATTTTAGCTGTTTCAGGATATTTTCTATTTAACTTTGGTCTTGCTGTACCAAAAGCAAAAGTTTGTTTAAAAAACTGATTAACTGTTGTTCTTCGCTTATGATACACAAATGCTTTCTCCAGTAATTGAGTTTCAAAACCACTTTCTATTAAACGAAAACTTAAATCAATGTCTTCACCAGCTTTTAAATTAGAAAAACCATTAGTTTTTTCAAAAGCTTTTTTTGATAATCCAAAATTGAAACTTCTTGGTTGAAATTTACCAACACTTTTCTTTTTCCCTCTAATTCCACCAGTTGTTAAGGTAGAAGTCATCGAATAATTAATCGATTTTTGAATAGCAGTAAAGCTATCATGAGCGGCATCAGGCCCACCATAAGCATCCGTGAAAGTTTTTGTTAATTCAGCTTTAACTGTTGATAAATATGTTGGAGGAATAATTACATCAGAATCTAAAATAATAAAATAATTCCCTGTAGCCTTCTCCATACCATAGTTTCTACTTAAACCTGCTCCAGTATTTTCTTTATAAAAATATTTTATATTTAAATTAGAAATATATTTTTCTACTATGCTTTCAGATGATTTATTTGAACCATCCTCAACAATAATAACCTCAAAATCATCATGATATTCTTGCTTGGTAATACTCTCTAATAATTCATCTATTTCATCAGGACGATTATATACAGGTACTATTATAGAAAAATGTAACTCCATTAAACAAGTGTTAATTTCTTGTTCTTTTTAGCTATTCCATTCCAAAGTGCTATTCTTTTTTCTAATGAAGCTTTTGCATAATAAAGTACATCATTCCATTTTTGTTCGTCATTTCCGCATAACTCTTCAATCATTTGCAAAGCTAACGGCCCATGCTCTCCCCCATCTAACTCAATATGTCTGTTTAAATAAAAAAGTAATTTACTATAATCTACTTTATTCTTTTCTTCTGTTTTTTTAACAATCTCAAGAAACATATCGGGAATTACATCTTCTCTTCCAAAAGTAAAACTAGATGCAATTATGTGAGCCTCTTTTGTATTAATTACTTCAAAAGTAAATAATAAAAACTCTTTTGTTTCTTCACTTATTGATAACTTACTTATAATATTTTCAATACTTTTTCCTTCTATTAGTTCAGAAATAAAAGTTGAAATTTGCAATGTATTAGCTTTTACTTGTTGCATAGCATCTATATACATTTCAAAGTGACTTCTAGGTTCTCCCAATTCATTTAAATCAGTTTCTTCTTCCAAAACTATTTCATTAATAAAACGAGCAGTTGTTGGATTAATAACTGGTATCCAAGGTAAATTTGTACATGTTAGTTGTTGTTGAAGCGCTTTTAATAATGACATAAAATCCCAAACAGCAAAAACATGCTCTTGCATAAATACTTTTACATCATCAATAGTGTTTAACGATGCGTATAATTCATGCTCTCTTAATTGTGACCTTAACCCTTCTAACTCTTTCTCTATTAATAAAATACGATTCATTTACTTTTGGTTTTAATAAAAAATGCAAATCTAACGATTTGCATTTTATATTTTTTTATGAATTCTTAAAAAATTCTTTTATTCTGTAACAAATTTATCCATTACGGCATCACTAACTCCCATATTAGAAAATCCTCCATCATGATATAAGTTTTGTAAAGTAACTTTCTTTGTCAAGTCTGAAAATAATGAAATTGTATAATCTGCACACTCTAATGCAGTTGCATTTCCTAATGGTGACATTTTTTCAGCATAAGAAATAAACCCATCAAACCCTTTTACACCACTTCCTGCTGTAGTTGGAGTTGGAGATTGTGATACAGTATTTACTCTAACTTTATGATCACGTCCAAAGAAATACCCAAAACTACGAGCTATCGATTCTAAGTATGCTTTATTATCCGCCATATCGTTATAATCAGGAAATACTCTTTGAGCAGCCATATATGTTAAAGCCACGATACTCCCCCACTCATTCATTGCTTTTTTGTTGTACAAAACATTCATTGTTTTATGAAAAGACAATGCCGAAACATCAAAACCTTTCATTGTAAAATCGTATTTTGAATCAGTATAATGGCGACCTTTACGCACATTTACTGACATACCTATAGAGTGCAAAACAAAATCAATTTTACCTCCTAAAATTTCCATAGATTTTTCTACCAAATTATTTAAATCATCCATAGAAGTTGCATCAGCTGGAACAATTTGTGATCCAGTTTTTTCAGCTAACGTATTTAATTCTCCCATTCTCATTGCTATAGGAGCATTTGTTAAAACAAATTCAGCTCCTTCTTCATGTGCTCTCTCTGCTACTTTCCATGCTATTGAATGTTCATTTAAAGCTCCAAAAATAATTCCTTTTTTACCTTTTAATAAATTATACATAGTGTTATAGTCTTTTCTTTAGTTATTTGAGTGTTTCTTCTTTAAATTAGTAGTTTACCTAATCAATGAAAAACTTTTATTATTGTTATCCTAATAATTCTTTAGCATGTGTTAATGCACTTTCAGAAAAATCTTTTCCGCTTAACATTTCTGCTATTTCAGCAACTCTTTCATCATAATTTAAGCGTTTTAAATTTGAAGTAGTTACTCCTTTTTCTTCGCCCTTAAAAACTTTATAATGTTGCTGTCCCTGTGAAGCTATTTGTGGTAAATGCGTAATAGTTATTACTTGCATATTCTCCCCCATATCATTCATTATTTTTGCTATTTTATTTGAAACTTCTCCAGAAACACCTGTATCTATTTCATCAAAAATAATGGTTGGCAATTGAATATTACTTGATAGTATTTTTTTAATAGAAAGCATTATTCTAGAAAGTTCTCCACCAGAAGCTACTTTTTTTAATTCTCCAAAATTACCACCTTTATTTGCCGAAAATAAAAACACTAATTCATCTTTACCATTTACTGTATAAACTTCAGTAGGTTTCACTTCTATTAAAAACTGTGCATTTGGCATTCCTAGCTCAGTTAATAAATACTTTAATTCTTTTTGCAACTTAGGAATTCCTTTATTTCTTCCTTTTGTTATTAAACTAGCTACATCATCTAATTTAACAGCTACAGCTTTAATTTCAGATTCCTTCTTAGCTATATTTTCGCTCGCTCCTTCAACTTGTGCTACTTTTTCTGATAATGATTCATGAATTTTTTGTAATTCTTCAATCGTAGCCACACCATGTTTCTTTTCTAAGTTATATATAAGTTGTAGTCTATCGTTTAGTTCTTCTATTTCATTCGGATTAAAATCTACTTGTTCATTGGCAGATTCTAATTCAGTTACAATATCGTCTAATTCAATTTTTATACTTGAAACTCTAGAAGTTAACTCTTCATATTCAGCTGAAAAAGAACTTATTTTCTGCAACTTACTTTCTAAAGAATGTAATTGAGTTTGTATACCTAAATCTTCATTAACAGTTATTTGTAAACCTTCAGATAAGTTTAACTTAATATCTTCAATGTTATTAAGTTTTTCAATCTTCTCTTCTAAAGTTTTTTGTTCTCCTACTTTAAGGTTTGCTTCTTCTAGTTCATTAAATAAATGAAGATTATATTCGTATTGTTCAGTTGACTTTTGGGCCTGATCTTTTAACTCTTTTAATTCTTTTTTTAATCCGTTATACTTACGTAAACCTCTTTTATAGGATGCTATTTTAGCCTGATTTTTAGCTAGAGCATCAAGAATTGAAAATTGAAAGTTAATATCAGATAACTGTAAAGTTTGATGTTGAGAGTGTATATCTATCAATTTTACTTTTAAAGCTGTTAAAATTGATAAATTTACTGGAGTATCATTTACAAAAGCTCTAGATTTACCAGATGGTAAAATCTCTCTTCTTATAATTGTTTCCTCTTCATAATCTACATCTAATTCCTCAAAAACGGATTCTAAATTGTATCCATCTAATAAGAACTGAGCTTCAATAATACATTTTTTTTCTGCATTTTTTAGTGATGACAAATCAGCTCGATTTCCCATTACTAAACCTAAAGCTCCTAATAAAATCGATTTCCCCGCTCCCGTTTCACCTGTTATTATAGATAGTCCTTTGGTGAAATCAATCGATAATTGATTGATTAAAGCGTAATTATGTATTTTTAAATGTGTAAGCAAATTCTAAACTTTCTGAAAGATAAAAGTAAGTATTTTGAATGAATAAAAAACATATAGATATTTAAAAGTATTTTGGTAATTAAAACATCCTTTTTTAACTACAATTCTAACTTTTTACCAACATAAACTAAACTCCAATTTTCTATAGATGTGATCTTTTTTTCAAACTCTGAAATTAATAAGATTTCATTTGATTTATTTTTCACCAAAATAGGAATAGATTTCAGTTCTTCATTGATTTTCCCTAGTACAGTTTTATACTCTTCCTTAGATTTAATAAGAGTTTCATGAACTTCAGGAAATTCTCTGATAGCCTCTAGTAAACTAAAATAATCATCTTCTTTAGTAAATAACTTTTCCTCATCTTCATATTCTTTTGTATTTACTTCTTTAGAGTTAGCTAAACGGTAAGAGCCTTGTTCTCCAAAAATAGATGAAAAATTTGTCATTGCATATTCATTTATTGAATCACTTCCTGTCATTGCTATCATATAACCAACATCATTTAACTCTATGTTATCAGTAAGCTCATTGTCATAAACATTAATTTCATATGATTCTAATCCTTCATTATTAGCCTTTTCTATATTATCTCTGTTAGAATCAATAATCACTACTCTTCTATCATTCTCTTGCAAATACTTTGCTATTAATCTAGCTACTTCAGATGCTCCTATAATCATTATTGCGTTTGATCGTTTTAAAAACACACCTACTAATTTAGCAAACAATCTTGCGGTAGTTGCATTTAACAATACAGTACCTAAAACAACCATAAAAACAAGCGGAGTTATATACTCAGCTCCATCTACTCCTTGCTTCATTAACTTAGACCCAAATAAAGAAGCAATACCTGCTGCAACTATACCTCTTGGTCCTACCCAACTAATAAAAAGCTTTTCATTTGTTTTTAAGTTAGATTTATGCGTACTTAAAAACACTGCTAAAGGTCTTATTATAAAAACTATTAATGCAAAAAGTAATAATGTTTTCCACTCGTACAATAGCATTAGCTCTTTATAATCCATATTTGCAGCTAATAAAATAAACAATATAGAAATTAATAATACACTAAGTGATTCTTTAAAATATAATATTTCTTTTAAATCTTTTAACTTGCTATTTCCTAGTACCATTCCCATAACTACCACAGCTAATAAGCCTGACTCATGAGCAAACAATTCAGACTCTACAAAAACTAACAATACAGTTGATAATGAAACTACATTTAACAGGTAATGTGGAACCCATTTTTTATCAATTATGAAAATTAAAGCGTGCGCAAATGTAAATCCGAATGTTGTTCCAAATAATAAAATTTTTAAAAACTCTAATAAAGCTGTTAAAGTAAATCCCGCTCCACCTCCAACACTAATAAACTCAAATACTAATACGGCAACTAATGCTCCAATAGGATCAATCAATATTCCCTCCCATTTTAGTACAGCAGAAACATCCTTCTTTAAGGGGATATTTCTTAAAATTGGCGTTATTACAGTTGGTCCTGTAACAATAATTAAACCTGAAAACAAAAATGAAAGCTTCCAATTTAAATTGAATATATAATGAGCAGTAATCCCTGCACCGAAAAATGTAATGGCCGATCCTAGCGTTATTAACTTACTAATAACAGGTCCAATATTCTTTATTTCCCCTCTTCTTAACGTTAATCCTCCTTCAAAAAGAATAATACTAATAGCCAATGAAACAAAATAATATAGTCCATCTCCAGGAAATAATCCTTTTTCTCCATTCCAAACTGGCTCAATCCATTTACTACCATCTTCATTAAAAAACTGAGCCGCAATAGGCCCTACAATCAATCCAATTAATATTAAAGGTAAAATAGCAGGAATCTTAAACTTCCATGCAACCCATTGTGCTAAAATCCCTAAAATTATAATCCCAGCTAATTCAATCATAGTTTTAATTTAAGTTTCATAGTTTTGTTTCCTAAAACTACAATAAAATTTTATATTCGAAGTCTAAAATTTACAATTTTGATTAACAAAATTATTATAGGTATTGCATTTTCTCCTAATTTAAAAGCCAATTTACTAGAGGCTATCAGATTAGCGAACATGTTTAAAGCAGAATTGATAGGTGTTCATGTTGGTGAAAAATCAGTTCAAAAAGAAAATCAATTAAAAAAGTTGCTTTTTGAAGCACCAAAGCTACTAAAAGGATTTACAACTATTTGGCAAGAAGGAGAACCAGTAGATGTTATTTTGAGTACCACAAATCAACAGCAAGGAGATTTACTCATTTTAGGAGCCTTACAAAAAGAAAACATCTATAAATATTATGTAGGATCTATCGCTCGAAAACTAACAAGAAAATCACCTTGTTCTGTTTTACTTTTAATAAAACCTTCTACTGAACGTGTTCCTTGTAAACATATTGTTGTTAATGGTTTACAAGATGAAGATACAGAAGAAACTATTAAAACAGCTTTTACTATTTCAAAAAATTTAGATTGTAAAAGAGTTACCATTGTAGAAGAAATTAGTCAAAACGAATTAAACGTAACAGTAAGTGATGATAAAACACTTCTCAAAGCAACTGAAGTAAAAGAACAGTTAAAAAACAGAGAAGATTTACGTGTAAAAAACATACTTAAAACTATAGATATTAAAGATATAAATGTAAAAACGCAAAGTATTTTCGGTAGAAGAGGATATTCTATTGGGCATTATGCTAAAGTTAAAAGAGCTGATTTACTTATAATGAATGCTCCAAAGAAAACAGGGATTTTACATAGAATTTTCCCTCATGATATAGAATACATCTTATCAGAATTACCAACCGATGTTTTAATAGTTAAATAATATAGATGGGAAGAAAGAATAATATTAAAACATTTTTAGGTGAGTTACCTCAAAATATATTTGCAGGTTTTGTTGTTTCATTAATAGCACTTCCTTTGGGGTTTGGATTAGCTTTAGCTTCTGGTGCTCCGCCAATGTCAGGAATTATAGCAGCAATAGTTGGTGGATCTGTAGTTGCTATTTTAGGTGGATCTAATGTTACTATAACTGGGCCAGGTAATGGGTTAGTTGTTGTTATTTTAGCTGCTATTACAACATTAGGTGCTGGTGATATGCAGCAAGGTTTTTTATATACATTAGCTGCTATTGTAGTTTCTGGAGTTATCATGATAATTCTTGGTTTTCTTAGACTAGGTTCTTTAGGGGACTTTTTTCCTTCGTCCGCCATCCAAGGAATGTTAGCTGCCATTGGTATAGGGATATTCGCCAAACAAATACATGTTATGTTTGGTAACCTGGATGCTAAGGGTAGTATTATTGACTTGCTACTTCAAGTACCTGAAGGCATTGTTAATTTTACAAAAACAGATAGCATAAGTGTTTTTTATGCTGGAATGGTTGGTGTTATAAGTTTACTTATAATGATATTTTATAGTAAAATACGTAATAAATACTTTCAATTAATCCCTGCTCCTATGTGGATTGTTGTTTTAAGTGTTGGTATGTATTATTACTTTGATATGATATCACCTTCAACTTATCCAATTGATAAAAGCTTATTAATAAACTTACCTGACAATGTACTTTCTAGCTTTGCTTTCCCTGATTTTGGAAAAGTATACGATTTTGAATTCATTAATGCTGTTATTGCAATTACTTTAATTGCTAGTATTGAAAGTTTATTAAGCATAAAAGCAGTTGATAAATTAGATCCTTTAAAAAGACGCTCAAATGTTAATAAAGATATTAGAGCTTTAGGTTTAGCTACAGTTATTAGTGGTTTTTTAGGTGGTTTAAATGTAGTTACAGTTATTGCTCGTAGCTCAGTAAATGTTAATAATAAAGGTAGTAATCGTTCTGCTAACTTTTTTCATGCATCTTTTTTAGTTGCGTTTATTTTACTATTTGCTTCAGAATTACGTAAAATACCATTACCAGCTCTTGCGGCTATTTTAGTATATACTGGTTACAAATTAGCTTCACCAGAAAATATTAAAAAAGTATTTAAAATAGGAAAAGAGCAATTAATTATATTCTTAATTACATTATTCACTACAATTACTACCAATTTAATTACAGGAATACTTGTTGGTATATTTTCTACTTTTATTATTCATGTAATTATTAATAAAAGCTTCATGTTTTTCATTAGAAACTTATTAAAGCCAAATGTTTTAATGTTTACTGAAGATGGTAAATATTACGTTTCTGTTGAAAATTTTTCAAGCTTTTTAAACTATACTCGTTTAAAATCTAAACTTAACCAAATACCTGAGCATGAAGATGCTATTGTGGATTTTTCATTATGTGATTTTGTTGATCATTCAATTATGGAAAATATGAATAATTATGTTGAAACTTTTAAGCGTAAAGGTGGACACTTTGAAATTATTGGTTTAGATGGTTACAAAACTGGAAGTGAACATCCATTTGCTTTACGTAAAAATATACCAACAAACTTAATCGATAAATCTAAAAAAACTGTTTTAACAAAACGTCAAAAATCAGTTTCTAAAATTAGTAAAGAGTTAGGTTGGAGTTATAAAACTACTCCAGAAGAAGTAACTGAAATTCCTGAATTTGGATATTTTAAAACACGCCAAATTAATAAAGTCTCAAATATTTTATCAAATGAAAATTGTGCTTTATTTGATGTTGAATTTTCTGAAGGAGAATTAATCGCTAAGCAAATTATTAAGGCAACTATGTTTTATATTAGTATAGATAAAAAAGTTCCCGAGTTTACATTAGATAGAGAAGGGATTTTCGAATACATTTATCATTTTGCAGGCTTTAAAGATATTGATATTGAAGATCATCCTGATTTTTCTAGACGTTTTTATTTATCAGGAAAAAACCAATTAGACATAAGAAGTTTTTTCACTGATGAATTAATTTTATTTTTTGAAAGTAATAATTATTATCATATTGAAGGTAGTAAAAATGGACTATTAATTATCGGTAAAGAACGTTTGGCTGGTGTTAAAGAAATTAAACAACTAGCTAATTTTGGAATTCGTTTAAAAGATGTTATTCATAAGGAAGAGCCTATAGCAGTTCTATAGTTCTCTTTCTTTCATTTCCAAAATCATCTATTACAGTAATTTTATAAACTCCTTTTTCTTTAGGGTTTATAGCTTGCTCGTGGTATTCTTTTGTTTCTCCTATGAACACATTATTTAAATACCAATAAACTTTAGCTTCTGCATTTGCGTGAGTTAATTTAAGTATAAGTGAATTTGTTTTAGTGTCCTCTGATTTTGTTAATGAAATTTTTGAATACTGTTTTGTTGGAAAAACAAAATCCATTGTATTGGTATCTAATGTAACACAATCACTTCTATAACTTGGTAATACTCTATAACTAGCGTTTTTTTGCTGATAATAGTGCGCCATTAAAGGAGGTAACATAAACCATGTTTTATTTTTTATGTTTGTAATTGACTCACAGCTTGAGTTTACTCTAAATTTTTCAGTCTGATCAACACTTATTTCTTTATGATATGGACATGATTTAGCTCGTACTCCGTTTTTTTGAACTCTTTTAATAATTGAATTACATATTGGTAAAGCTAAATAACCACTCTTTTCACAAATACTTTCTTCAACCAAGTTTTCATAAGGGGCTAAAAACCAATTTGACTTTGGTAAAACATCAAAAACATCAAACATTAATGGAGCAGCACTACCAACACCTGTTAAATCAGGCCTTCCTTCTCCATCAGAATTACCCACCCAAACACCAACTACATACTTTGAATTAGTTCCTATAGCCCATGCATCTTTATTTCCAAAACTAGTACCTGTTTTCCATCCTATTTTTTGAGAAGAATCAAAATATTTCCATGCTTGATCTGTAAAAGGTCTATTTACTTCAGTTAGTGTATTTAGTGTTAAAAAAGCGGTACCTGCATCTATTTTATGATATCTCTCTGTTATTCTTCCAAAATTAACCTCATCTAACTCAATAAAACTAGGTTCAATAAATTCATTTTCATAATATTTATGTCCCAATTTTTCATAATGATTAACAATACCTGAATAACTTGCAAAGGTTTTACACAAATCCCACAAACTAGCCTCTGCTCCACCTAAAATTAAAGATAACCCATAATAATCAGCTGATTTATTAATATGCTTTATCTGATACTCTTTTAAATCTTCTCTGAATTTTTCCAATCCATACGACTGTAACATACGTACGGCAGGAATATTCAGCGAACGAGTTAATGCTTCGTTGGCTGGAACTGCTCCATCAAAAGTCAGATCAAAGTTTTTTGGTGTATAGCCTGCAATTTCTGTTGGAACATCAGCTACTAATTGAGTAGGAAGTAAATTTCCTGATTGAAGCATTTGCGCATATAAAAAAGGCTTTAAAGTACTACCTGTACTTCTTGGAGAAATCACATTATTTACATCTTTTTGATGTTTTTTATTAGTTGGAGAATTCCCTATGTAGCTCAATACTTTTCTAGTTTCAACGTCTAATACTAGTACAGCAATATTAAAAACTTCATTCTGCTTTTGTCGTTCGTAATGTTGTTTTACTAAATAATTTACACGTTTTTGTAAATGAAAATCTATGGTACTTTCTATATGTTTTCCTTTGAGTTTCTTTCCTACTTCTTGAACAAAATGAGGAGCAATAGAAGGAAGAGGAAAAGGTTTTTGAGGTAATTCTTCTTCTAAAGCTAATTCATAAGTAATTTTATCAATTATTTTTTCTTTGTAAAGTTTATTTAATAAACTGTTTCGTTTCTTTTTTAATTTTAATTGATTTTTACCAGGATATATCAATGATGGTGCATTAGGCAACACCGCTAAAGTTGCACTTTCAGCCCAAGACAATTGGTAAGGTTGTAACCCAAAATAACGCCAAGAAGCCATTTCTAAGCCTACAACATTTCCTCCAAAAGGTGCATGTGACGCATATAACTTTAATATCTCTTTTTTTGAAGTTCTAAATTCTAAACGAGTTGCATAAATTAATTCCTTTAACTTTTCAATATATGATCGCCTTTTATTTTTTCGCGACAAACGAATTACTTGTTGAGTAATAGTACTACCTCCTCTAACAACTCTTTTAGCTTTAATATTCTCTTTTAATGCCTTTACAATAGAAACTGGGTTGAAACCAAAGTGTTTATAAAAATGAGCATCTTCAAATTGTAAAATACATTGTTCAAATTTTTTAGGAATAGAATCTAACTCAGGAAATCTCCATTGCCCATCATCAGCTATAACAGCACCTAACAATTCTTTGTTTTTTGCAGTAACAACTGTTGAAGTAGGATCTTCAAATAGTTTTTCGGGTAAACAGAAATAATATAGAAGTAATAAAATACTACTACTAATTAATTTTATTTTATGTTTTTTTAAAAAAACTAACACCACTTTTCTTTTACAATTTATACATATCAAAAGTATAAAGTTTATAGTTAAAATATCACAGATAAGTCTGCTATATTTGCAGCTTTGAATTTACTATGAGTTTTACCTTACTTTCATCACCTTTACAAGGTTTTACAGATTTCCGTTTTAGAAATGCACAAAACAAATATTTTGGTGGTATTGATACTTTTTATGCCCCTTATATTCGTTTAAATGGGAAATTTAAAATAAAATCAAGTTATGAACGTGATTTACAACCTGAAAATAACACAACTTTAACGGTTATACCCCAGGTAATAACAAATGATCCTGATGAATTCTTATTTGTAGCTAAATACGTACAAAGTCTTGGTTACAAAGAATTAAATTGGAATTTGGGGTGCCCCTATCCAATGGTTACAAAATCAGGAATGGGGTCTGGTTTAATTTGTAACCCAGCAAGAATTGATGAAGTTTTATCTAAAGCACATAATGAAACTGATATTTTGGTTTCTATGAAAATGCGAATGGGATATGAAAATAGCGAAGAAATTCTACACACATTTCCTATTTTAGATAAATATCCTCTTAAAAATGTAGCCATTCATGCTCGAATAGGAAAACAATTATATAAAGGTGGAGTTGATTTAAATGCATTTCAAAAGTGTATTGATACTTCAAAACATCAATTATACTATAATGGCGATATTACTTCTGTAGAAGGATTTAAGTTAATGACAGAACGTTTTCCTAGCATTACTCATTTTATGATTGGACGAGGTTTAATTGCTGATCCGTTTTTACCACAAATGATAAAAGATAACACTACAGAATATCCTACTGATAGATGGCAACGTTTTGAGGCTTTTCATAATGAAATTTATCAACAATACGACGAGGCATTGTCTGGTCCTACTCCTATTAAAATGAAAATGCTCGGTTTTTGGGAATACTTTTCTAAATCTTTTTCTGACCCAAGAAAAACTTACAAGAAAATAAAAAAAGCAGGGAATCAAAAAAAATATCAAGTAGCTGTTAAAGAAATATTTAATAATGAAAAATAAAAAAAGTTTATAGCTTAAAAAATATTTTTTTTTATTTGTAATGATTGCTATTAACTTACGACTAAATAGACTAGAATTGAAAGGATAGATTTTAGTTTTTGAAGGGTTAATTTACTATCACTTAAATAAAAAGGAACTCATAGTATGAGTTCCTTTATTTTTTGATATCCTAACTTAAAGTTTCTTTTTCTATTTTTTCAATTCAATGGTGTTTTAATACTACTTATCGAAACATAACGCCTATTCAACTAATAATCAGATAACTTACTTAGTTCTTAAATTATATTTACAGTGTAGTTTAAAATTTGATTTTTCATTTTTTGGAAAATGTTTGGTTAGTTAGGAAAGAAGTCTTCGCAAGAATACTTCTTTCTTTTTTTATAAAACTTACTTTAGTTGTTTACTATAAAATCTCAAATACCGTTTATCTATAGATATACTCTATTCAACTAATTTAATATCTCAAAACTCTTTCTTTGAATTACTTTTATATAGAAGTTTTAAATAATTTCATTTTTAGTAAGTTTAAATTAGTTTGAGAGAAGGAGTAATTTTGAAGGGTTACTTCTTTTCTTTTTTATTTATAAAAAGCATACTAATAAAAAAGCGACCTGAATAAAAATTCAAACCGCTATTATCATGTTTTATGTAGTTTTATTTCAGTTTTTTTAATAAAATTTCAGCCACTAATTCAGAAGATGCTGGGTTTTGACCAGTAATTAATAATTCATCTTCTAAAACATAAGGTGCCCAATCATCCCCTTTAGAAAATATTGCTCCATTTTCTTTTAGCATATTTTCTACCAAAAAAGGTACTACATCAGTTAATTGCACTGCTTCCTCTTCAGTATTAGAAAATCCAGTAACTTTTTTCCCTTTTACTAACGGAGTTCCCTCTTCATTTTTTGCATGTTTAAAAATAGCTGGTGCATGACAAACAGCTCCTACTGGTTTATTATTTTTTATGAATGACTCAATAAGTAAAATTGAATCTTTGTCTTCAGCTAAATCCCATAAAGGCCCATGCCCTCCTGGATAAAATACAGCATCATAATCTACTTCATCAACTGTGTTTAACTTTATTGTTTTTGATACAATCCCTTTTGTTTCTTCATCTTTATAAAACCTAATTGTGGATGCAGTTTGAAAATCTGGTAATTCACTTTTTGGATCTATTGGTGGTTGCCCTCCTTTAGGTGATGCCAAAATAACTTCAACATTATTATCTTTAAAAAAATAATAGGGAGCTGCAAACTCCTCTATCCAAAATCCAGTTTTTTCACCAGTAGTCCCAAGTGTATCATGACTAGTTAATACAAATAATACTTTTTTCATTTTTTCTACTTTTTGTCTGAGTAAATTATTTTATTTAATGATCATTGTATCGTAGGAGAATATTTATATATACTCAAGTTGATACTTAAACAAAACTATAATACTTAAGACTTAAAATAATTGATGTATGGTAAGAAAACTATTTTTCAGCAATTTCTTTTCTAATTCTACTTAAACTTTCTGTTGTTATTCCTAAATAGGAAGCTATGTGATAATTTTTTACACTTATTTCTATATTAGGGTATGTCTCAATAAAAGTAATATATCTTTCTTTTGCCGTTTGAGATAAAGCACCAAGTATTCTTTTTTGAAAACTAGAAAAAGCTCCTTCCATTTTCTTTCTAAAAAAAGTTTCTAATTTTGGTATAACTGTATATAAACTTTCCATTGACTCTTTAGATATCTTATATACAACTGCATCCTGG
>JBELFC010000005.1:0-60475 GCA_042093175.1 Tenacibaculum sp.
AACTTATTCTTTTTTTTCTTCCTCATCCTCACTAACTATCCCTAAGCGTTTAGCTCTTTGTTCCCAGTTTTTTCTAGCAAAACTTTGTAAATCTGCAACATTATCACTTTCATCCATAATTTCAAATCCTAGCAAGGTTTCAATTACATCTTCTTGAGTAACTAATCCGCTTACTGTTCCAAATTCATCAACAACCAATGCTAAATGCTCTCTTTGTTCAATTAATTTATCAAATAAGTTAGGAATAGAAAGCTCTCTATCTGCAATAATAATATCTCTTTTAATACTTTTTAAAGGCTCATTTCCTTTATTATTAATTAAAGAAAGTAACAATTGATCTTTTAAAAAATACCCAGTAATAGTATCAGGGTTTTCAGAATAAACTGGTATTCTAGAAAAACGTAACGCTTTGTGTTCATCAAAAAACGATTGTATTGTTTGATTCTCATCAGCTGATTTTAAAACTGTACGCGGTGTCATGATATGTTTTGCCTGTACTTCTTTAAAACCTAACATATTACGTATTACATTACTTTCATTTTCATGAAAAACACCTTCTTGTTCAGCTATATCAGTCATAGCTGTAAAATCTTCTCTACTTAAAACACTTTCACCGTGAGCCCCTTTGCCAAACATTTTTGTAAACAACTGTAAAACCCAAATAAGTCCTGTATACTTACATACAAATATTAATATATTTAAAGCCTTAGTAGAAAAACCTGCTAAAGATTTCCAATAGGTTGCTCCAATAGTTTTAGGTATAATTTCTGAAGCAACAAGTATTAATATTGTCATTATTGCTGAAACAATAAAAACTCCATTTCCATCGTCACTAAAAGCTTTTTTTGCCTCAGCACCAACCATAATAGCACCTACAGTATGAGCAATAGTGTTTACAGTTAAAATTGCTATTAATGGCTTATCTACATCTTTTTTCAAAGTTTCTAAACCTTCCGCAAACGCTTTTCCTTCTTTCTTTTTTACATTAACAAAAGTCGGTGTTACACTTAACAGAACTGCTTCTAAAATTGAACATAGAAATGAAAAGAGAATAGATAAAGTTGCGTAGATTATTAATAAAGTCATGTTTTTAATTTTTTTGCTAAATTAAATAAAAAAAGACTGTCCTTTATAGACAGTCTTCATTCAAATAATTATATGCTATTTTTAATTTTTCTCTAAGGCTACTTTTAAAACTTCGTAAGCCTCATTTGCCTTAGACATTTTTGCATATTGTAAAGCAGTGAATCCTTTGTTTGATTTTGTTTTTAACTTCGCTCCGTTACTTATTAAAAGCTTAAGTATTTTCACTTTATTATACCTGGCAGCAAACATTACAGGAGTTAGTCCCATAGACTTTCTATTGATGTTTGTTCCATTATTTATAAAAGCTTTTACACTTTCATAATTTCCTTGTTTTATCATTTCGCAAAACGTACTAAGTTTTACATATTCGATAGAAGTTTTTATAGGTGCTTCTATTGCATTAGATGCTTTAATTGTGTTAGCAGATACAAGAACGATTAATGCTGTAAATAATAATTTTTTCATGAGATTGATTGTTAAGTTATGTTTCCTATAAGACTATGTTTTTATAAAAGTGTTTCAATAATTTATAGACCTTAACATTTATTTAGCAGTAACTCTTAAAATTTCGTGAAAAACAAAATTTTATTTTTCAATTAATTTTTAATAATTTAACAATCAATAATTTAAACCATCAACTAATGAGTAAAAAATCAATTTATTTAT
The DNA here is from genome assembly GCA_042093175.1 of Tenacibaculum sp. Taxonomy (GTDB): domain Bacteria; phylum Bacteroidota; class Bacteroidia; order Flavobacteriales; family Flavobacteriaceae; genus Polaribacter. The sequence continues at coordinate 1,753 of JBELFC010000005.1, forward strand.
TAGGTATTCTGCTAACCATTATTATTGGATCAATTTTATATTGGTATTTGTGTTGTACTGTTTGCTATGCTGAAAAATGTGCTAGTTCTAAACAAAAAACCCAAAAAACAAATAATGAAGAAGTAAGTAAACCTAAAACTAAGCCCCCAACTTCACTACCTTTTAGTATTAAAGATACTAGTGGGAATTTAGCGTATGAAATCAATGAAAATTTCAATTTTAACACCTCTGGTTTTTCCATTCGTGACTCTGTATCTACTTCATTAAATAATGGAATTTCAATGATTAGAGAATATTTAGACTCAAATAAAAACAAGCGCCTAAACATTACTGGTTATTATATGAATGATGAAAATAACAACTCAGCATTTCCTAACTTAGGGTTAGCTCGAGCTAACTCAGTTAAAAATTATATGATTTCTCAAAATATTTCATCAAAACTAATTAATACCTACGGAGAATTAAATAATGATATGGTTCCCAATAAAAACAACATTTTATACGGTCCTTTAAAGTTCAATATTTTTACAAGAACTGATGAGGCTTTAAAAAGTGATGAGGCTCTAAAAAAAGCTTGTGAAACCATTAAAGAAAACCCTTTACTTATATACTTTAAAACAGGGCAAGCAAGTATTAATTTAACTCCAGAACAGCGTCAAAAATTTGCTGATATCTCAAAATGTGTAGATAAATTAGGTGTTACAATTCAAGTAACTGGCCATACAGATAATACAGGAAATAAAGATGGGAATATGAAATTAGGTTTAGACAGAGCTAACTTTATAAAAACATATTTAATTAAAAATGGAATTTTATCTCAAAATATAACTGCTACTTCTGAAGGTCAAAATACCCCTATTTCAGATAACACAACTGAAGAGGGTAAGGCGAAAAACAGAAGAATTGAAATAACTATTAATTAAAATAATCATAAAAAATTAAAAACATGACTTTATTAGCAATCCATATACCATGTTGGTTAATTCCATTATTAGTTGGTGCCATTTGTGCTTTTCTAGGATATTTATTAGGTACTAGTAAAAATAACAACAACGATACCCTTAATGATAAAATTACAAAATTAGAAGCTGACTTAACTGCTTGTTCAAAAGCAAAATCTACATTACAAGCAGATTTAGATCTTTGTACTAAAAACGCTCAAAATTTGGAAACTAGTTTAAAAACAGCTAAAACAAATATCACTTCTTCACTTACAAATAACGCAAACAATAATATACCTTTTAATGCTACTGATGCAAAAGCTGCTTTTGGTAAAAAGATAAAACAAGATGATTTAAAAGTGGTTGAAGGAATAGGTCCCAAAATTGAAGGCCTTTTTCATAATTTCGGAATTAAAACTTGGAAATCCTTAGGGGAAACTTCAATAGAAAAATGTCAAGAAGTACTAAAGAGTGGTGGAGATAGATATAAAATACACAAGCCTGGAACTTGGCCTAAACAAGCTCAACTTGCTTATGAAGGTAAATGGAAAGAACTAAAAGACTGGCAAGACAAACTTGATGGTGGTAAATAATAAAACTATGTTCTATTAAAACAATAAAACCTTGATTAATTCGAGGTTTTTCTTTTTTTGTTTATTAATTAACAAAAAGAATTATTTTGTTTGAATTCGATAATTATTGATATAAAAATATTTTCAAGGAGGTTTTTAGATGTTTTTTTGCTTTTTTAGCACTACAAACACCTTTTTATTAAAAATTATGAAACCTTCAATTAAATTCCCTTTTCTTTTAAGCTTATTTCTTTTAGGAATAAGTTGTCAAAAAAAATCAACAGATAATATTGTTGAGAATAAATCAAATATAGATTTTACAAAATATGTGAATCCTACTATAGGAACCAGTAAAATGGGACATGTATTTCCAGGAGCAACTGCTCCTTTTGGAATGGTTCAACTAAGCCCTCAAACTAACTTTGAAGTAATGTTCAATAAAGATGGTTCATACAATAAAGAAACGTATGAATATTGTGCAGGATATCAATATAAAGATTCTACCATTATTGGATTTGCTCACACTAACTTTAGTGGAACTGGTCATGCAGATTTGGGTGATTTTTTAGTAATGCCTACTACAGGTAATTTAGTATTAGACCCTTTAAAAACGGCAGACAATTCAAAAGGTTTTTATTCTACATTTTCTCACAGTAAAGAAACAGCATCACCTGGTTACTATAGTGTAGATCTGGATAGTTATAACATAAAAGCTGAATTAACAGCTAGCGAACGTGTTGGTTTTCATCAATATACTTTCCCGAAATCAGAAGATTCACATATTATTTTAGATTTAGTTTATAACGTATATCATCACAATAATAAGAATGTATGGACATTTATTCGTGTAGAAAATGATACGTTAGTAACTGGATACAGGCAAACTAAAGGGTGGGCAAGAACTAAAAAAGTTTTCTTTGCTATGCAGTTTTCTAAGCCTTTTAAAAGTTATGGTCATAAAAAATACAATGAAGAAACTTACGATGGTTTTTATAGAAGATTTAAACAAAATAAAAACTTTCCTGAAATGGCCGGAAAAGATATTAGAGCCTATTTTAATTTCAATACTGAAGAGGGTGAAAAAATAAATATAAAGTTTGCTTTGTCTCCAGTAAGTACTAATGGAGCATTAAATAATTTAAAAACTGAAATACCACATTGGGATTTTAATAAAGTCAAAGAAAAAACTAAAGCTAATTGGAACAAAGAACTACAAAAAATTGAAGTAGAAACATTAACCGAAAATGATAAAACTACATTTTATACTGCTTTATATCATACCAACTTGTCACCTATTTTATATGAAGATGTAGACGGAAAATATCGTGGATTAGATCAAAATATTTATACTTCTGATGGTTTTACCAATTACACTATTTTTTCTCTTTGGGATACTTATAGAGCATTACATCCTTTATACAACATTACACAACCTAAGAGAAATAACGACATGATAAAATCAATGTTAGCTCATCATGATCAAAGTGTACATAAAATGCTACCTATTTGGAGCCATTATGCTAATGAAAATTGGTGTATGATTGGATATCATGCTACTTCAGTAATTGCAGATGCTATGGTTAAAAATGTAGGGAATTTTGACAAAAATCATGCTTTAAAAGCTTCAACTAATACGGCTACTGTAAAATATTTTGATGGCATTGGTGAATACATGAAATACAAATATGTACCAGATGACAAAAGCCATTCTTCAGTCTCAAAAACATTAGAGTATGCTTATAATGATTGGTGTATTGCACAAATAGCTAAAAAAACTGGAGATATTAGTATTGAAAAAGAGTACTTATCAAGATCAGAATACTATAAAAATGTGTATGACTCTTCTATTGGTTTTATGAGACCAAAATTAACTAATGGTTCTTTTAGAAAAAATTTTGATCCAATGGACACTCATGGACAAGGGTTTATTGAAGGAAACGCATGGAACTATGGCCTATATGTACCACAAAATATAGATGAGATGATTAAAATGATGGGAGGAAAAGAAAAGTTTAGTAAACAATTAGATGAATTATTTACCACAGAAATTGATGATAAATACATAGCTAATCATGAAGACATAACTCGTGATGGAATTATAGGTAATTATGTACATGGAAATGAACCTGGGCACCATATTCCCTACTTATACAATTGGACAGGGCATCCAGAAAAAACTCAAAAACGTGTTCGTATGATTATGGACAGTATGTATGCGCCCTCTGTAGAAGGATTATGTGGGAATGATGATGCGGGTCAAATGAGTGCTTGGTATATATTTAGTAGCCTAGGGTTTTACCCCGTAACTCCTGGATCTCCTTATTATGCCATTGGTAGCCCTAATATTAAGAATGCTACAATTCATTTAGAAAATGGAAAAACATTAAAAATCACTGTAAAAAACCAAAGTAAAGAAAATGTATTTGTAAAAAGTGTTTTGGTTAATGGTAAAAAACTAGAATCCTTTTTGCTTTCGCATCATGATATAACTAATGGTGGTGAAATAATTTTTGAAATGAGTAACCAACCTAATAACTAGTTTTTCAAAAAAGGCGTTAGTAAATAAACACTAACGTCTTTTTAATTGTACTTTACTTTACGTAATACACGTAATGCTTCTTTGTATTTTACATAAGTTGTTTTATCCTCCAAATCTCGAATATAGTTTTTTGCTTTCTTTAATTGTTTTGATGCCTCTAAAAAACCATTTAAATAACAAATTAAATAAGTTGTTGGAAGCTTTAAAACATCTACCTGCTCAGTTAAAGTTAAAGAAATTCCTTTTTCTATTTTTGAAACTATACTATTGTTAGTATTGTAAATATGGTGCAATATTTTTTTATCAAATTGAGGAGGTTCAAACAAAAATTCTGAAGCTATATCGTGTATTCCATTATCTTTAAAATGAATAATTGTTTTCTCTAATGGGTATCTTTTTTCACTAGTATCTATACCTAACAAAATATATTCAGTTATAATAAACGAATGCTCATTGAAAGAAATTTGAACATCATCTAAATCAGAAAAGAATAATCGTACTTGTTCATTAACTAACTCTATGTCTACTCGTGAAAAATAAACCTCTTTATTTATTAAAGTTTCTTTTCCTGCCCAACATAATACAAATTGCTCTTTGAATACTTTATATTGAGGGTTGTATGCTTTTTTATGTTTTTTAAAAAAATCAAAAACCCCATTCAATGTTAACTCTATATTGTTCCTTGCATTTTTTTCAATAGCTTCAACAATAGGTTTATTAGTGTTTTTTAGTTCAAAAAACCCTTCAACTGGTATTGAATTACTTCCTCTTCTATAAAAAACAGCTCCTTTTGGATACTTCCACGCTATTTTTTTTAATGATGACATTTCACTATTGGGGTATATTGTAACTAAACCAATTACTTTATAACGAGGTAATCTAGGGAATGGCACATTTTCATACTCAATCTTAGGAGGATTATTTAAATATGCATTTACCAAATTTTGGATTTTGCTATCATCAAAAAAATCAACTCCAATAATTTTATTCTTCTCATCTTCTACTCCTATAACTATGTATGAATTATTATCAGGATTAGAATTAGACAGTGCACAAACATGCTTTATAAATTTAGCCTTCCCTTCTCTTGAATTTAATGACAATTGTTGCTTCTTATCATAAAAGCTATTTTCATCATTTTTAGAAAGTAAATTCTTAATTAAAAGGCGCTTGTTAATCACTTTCTATTAATTTTTATTTAAAACTGTAGCGCTTGCTTGTGCAGTTGGATACACTATTAAATCTTCAATATTTACATGATAAGGCCTTGTTACCACAAAATGAATAATATCAGCAATATCTTCTGCTTGTAATGCTTTATATCCCTGATAAACAGTTTTAGCTTTATTTGTATCTCCTTTAAATCGTACATCTGAAAACTCTGTTTCAACTAAACCGGGGTGTATGGCACAAACACGAATATTGTGTTTATTTAAATCTAAACGCATTCCTTTATTTAAAGCATTTACAGCAAACTTAGACGCACAATAAACGTTACCATTAGGATACACTTCTTTTCCTGCAATAGAGCCTATATTTACGATAAAACCATCATTACGTTCCACCATTTGAGGAATTATTGATTTTGAAACATACAATAGTCCTTTTACATTACCATCAATCATAGCATCCCAATCATCAATACTTCCTTCTTGAATAGAACTTAATCCATGAGCATTTCCTGCATTATTAATAAGAATATCTATTTTTTTAAAGTCATTAGGTAAACTATTAATTGCTTTTTCTACTTGACCTTTAAAACGAACATCAAATTGTAATGTATGTACTTTAGTATATTTTGAAAGTTCACTTTGAAGAGTTTCTAATTTTTCAGAACGTCTTCCACAAATTACCAAGTTAATATTGTTTTTAGCAAAAAACATAGCTGTTGCTTTTCCTATTCCTGATGTTGCACCTGTTATAAAAGCAGTTTTTCTCATTTTAAATGTAATTTTTATAAAGGTAATTTTTTTTATGTAAACAGGATGTTATAAAAAATAAAAAACCGCTCCTCTCGGAGCGGTTTATTTCAATTGGTTATTAAAAATAACCAACCAAAAATCAACTAACCAAACTTTATTTTAAAACCCTTCTTTGAACGGTTTGTCTCTTTATCTTAGTACGTTTTCTTCCACTGTTCCTTACAGCTTGTTTCGTACCTCTTTTTTTATCTCCTTTTAAATATTGTACAAATCCTCTTCCGGAAAATGTATACGTTGTTTCAGATCGTAAATGGTATAATGATACCGTTTCATCATTTATAACGCTTAATTCGAATTTCTCAGTATCTCCACTATCATAATTAAGTGTTAAAACTTTTAGGTCATTATATCCTCTAACATCAGCTACTTCATAGCCTCCAATGAAATCCCACTTTATATTATCAATATTTGTGCCAAACACGTCATGAGACGAATAAAAAGTCACATCGTTTTCTGGTGTAAACTGTAAAAAATGCTCTTTATCAAACACATTTGAAGTTCCTCCTTTAGCGTCAGTTCTTTCCCAAGCTATGTATTCTTGTAAAAAATATTCTATATTCTCATAAAACAACTTGTCATAATCAAAATTATTTACCTGGTATCCCACTAAATAATAACTAACATTTTGCGATAAATAATCAATCCTTATTTCATTATCAGATAACTGAACTACTTCAAAATCATAATTTCCATCTAAACTATGACTGGTTTCAAGAACATTATTAAAAACACCATATCGTCCAACTGAGATCCCAAGTCCATTTCCTGTTTTTCCTATATCTACTATATTATTATTTGCATACATTCTACCACTTAAAAATGATACTGTAAAAGCTTTGGATATAAAAGGAACATCTCCTGAACCTTGAGTTTTATGATAATCAATATACCATAAATCGTAACTAGAAATAAGTTCATTTAATGAAACAGCATCATCTATAAATTCATCATTTGTAACAACACAAGAGGTTAATGTAGTTCCTGTTATTATTAACAGTAAAAGTAATTTTATACGTTTCATAAGCACTAATTATTATGGTTATGCTTAAACATTTTCAAATTTTGTGCCAAAAACAATTTTGCTTACAAGATCATAATTTCATATAACCAAATTCAAACAAAAAAAGACTGCCTAAAAAGACAGTCTTTATATAAAATATTTTTATTATTATCTTAGAAATTATAGTTTACTCCTAAACCAAAAATTTCTCTTGTTTGAAAACCTTCATATGCATTATCATCATAAATTGCTTGAAGTGCTAAATTAGCTGATAAATACTTATTGATTTTCATTACAACATTAACTGTATAATCAATATCTACATTTTGAGCTTCATCTAAATAGTTACTATATAAATTTAAGATATTTTCAACAGATACATTTTCCATAATATTTATTTTATAATATCCATTTATTGCAGCTCCAAGTTCATATCTAGTAGTTTCGCCTGGTTTAACACCAAAATAACTTGCTCCTGCAGGTAAACCAGCTGTAAATTGATTATCAACAATAATTAATTTTGAAGTAGCTGGTGCAAAATTAACTTTTAAATTTTCCGATTTTTTCCATAACATACCTGGACCAAACTGAAAGTAAGCAGGAGAGAAAAAATGAGATTGTTGAACACCTTCATTATACGTTGAAGACATTTGTGTTTTAAAATTAAAAAATGCAGAATAATACCAATTTCCAGAAGCTTTTTTACCTGCTAAAGAGTTAAACTCAAAACGATCATCTGTTTTTTTAGCACCTTCATTTTTTATTTTTGTTAAACCATAAGAAGCAATAATTTTATTATCCCAAGTCCAATCTCCTTTAACATAATTGAAATCGTAATTTATCCCTAATGTTCCTGAAATATTATTAACACCTCCAGCTAACCAATTATTAAATGCAGATTGATTGAATAAAAAAGAAATGTTTCCTCCTCTTTTCCATCCTTCTTTTGGCTCTTCTTTTTTTTCTTGGGCGTTAACTACTAACGTTCCAAATAACATTGCGATAGCTACTATTTTTTTCATCACTTTAAAATATTTTAAATTTTAGGGGCGCAAAAGTACGCCTTTACTTTTGTTTAAGACAACCTATTTTTACAAAAGTCACCTTTTATGGAAAATATAATTTAGCCCTAAGCCAAATACCTGTTTGAACTGTATTTTACTAGAAGCATTATCATCTATAATGGCATGAAAACCTAAATTCATAGAAAGATACTCATTTATCTTGATAAAAAATCTCATTTGATAGTCAATATCAATATTTTGAGGGCTATTTAAATAATCAGAATACACAGTTAAAATATTCTCCATTTGAACATCTTTCATTACATCAAACTTAAAATATGCAGATAAGTTAAAACCTAAACTAAAACTTGAATTATCACCTTTAGCCACACCGTATTTTCCAGAAAACTCATCAGAAACAAATGTAAATCTTGCAGTAGCTGGCGCTATATTTATTCTTTGATTGTCAGATTTTTTCCACAACATACCAGGTCCAAAACTCCAATAAGCTGGTGATAAAAAATCTGAAATAGGTAATTTCGGTGATTTTTTATAATCGTATCCTCGTGTATATTGAGTTCTAAAATTACTTAAAAAGGAAAAAAACCAGTATTTATCTGCTTTCAACCCTAATAAAGAGTTGTATTCAAATCGGTCTCCTGTTTTTCTAACCCCTTGCCCATCTACATAACTTAACCCATAAATTGAAGTAATCTTATTATCCCAACGCCAATTATTTTTGTTGTAATTAAAATCATAATTTATGGCAATATTTCCAGCAATAGTATTACTACCACCAGCAACCCAATTAGAAAATGTAGATTGATTAAATAAAAAAACAAGCTTACCTGTAACGTCCCACTTTTTAGGAATACTGTCTTTTTTTTCCTGAGATAAACTTATTAATGAACAACTAATTAATAGCGTAAAAAGAATTTTCTTCATTTTACAAATACTTTACAAATAAGATTAATTATTTTCTTTTAAATAAAGGTACTGTTGAACATGCTTCACCAAACATAATAGTTTTTGCTATAGGTTGAATTTTTTCAATTAGCAAAGTATATGCAGAAGGAGGTATAGGTTTATTAGCACATCCTTTAATTATTACAGGCTTATCTTTAAAACTACTAACATCAAGTTCATTAATTATTCCTTGGTATAAAACAGTTTCAAGTAGCTCTAAATTACCAATTACTACTTTTTTTGCATACAGTGACAATTCAGTAGTTAATAACAAGTATGCCCAAGAAGGTATTATAGCATCTGAGCTACAAGTTAAAGCAACAAACGAATTTTCATATTGAGACCAATCATGATTTTTAACATCCTGCCTAAAGTCTTTTTCTTTTAAAATTAACTCTTGAAAAAGCCAATCTTTAATATCAAAAACTGCTCTAGTTCCATTTGGATAATAATCTTCTAAGTCAATAGTAATTAATTTACTACTTGCTACTCTATTTATAATTTCTTCAGCCATTTTTAAACTTATAAAAGACCTAACTCTAATTTTGCTTCTTCACTCATCATATCTTGCGTCCAAGTAGGATCAAAGGTAATTTCTACTTCGCAATTATTAATCTCTTTTAATGTTTTCACTTTTTCTTCTACCTCTACTGGTAAAGTTTCAGCTACTGGACAATTAGGAGATGTTAAGGTCATTAAAATTTTCGCATCATTTTCCTCAGATATAAAAACGTCATAAATCAGTCCTAATTCATAAATATCTACAGGGATTTCTGGATCAAAAATTGTTTTTATAACACGTACTATTTTATCTCCTAAATCTTCTAAATTCTCTTCAGTCATAATTAATATTTTAATTTGTCAATTTAGTTTGCTGAGCTATCGCATACATTTTTATTTGCTTAACCATAGATACTAACCCATTTGCTCTTGTTGGACTTAAATGTTCTTTCAATCCAATTTCATCAATAAAACCAGTATCCGCTTCTAAAATAGCTTTAGGTGTTTGATTTGAAAAAACTCTTAACAATAAAGCCACTATACCTTTGGTTAAAATAGCATCACTATCGGCAGTAAATGTAACAATATCTCCTTCTAAGTTAGAATGTAACCATACTTTGGATTGACATCCTTTTATTAAATTCTCATCTAATTTATAAGTATCATCTATTAAAGGTAATGATTTACCTAACTCAATAATGTATTCATAACGTTCCATCCAGTCATCAAACATTAAGAACTCATCAATAATTTCTTCTTGTATTTCTTTGATAGTCATTTTTTAAAACTATTTTTGCACAGTCTAAGACTGGTTTTGTATTAAAAGTGCAAAATTACGACAAAAAAGGCATTTTTATGCCTATAAAAAATAAAGTGAACATAATTATTAATTTTTGTTAGGTATTATTATAAAACCTGACTTAAAACAGTAAAAGTTCTTTCCTTTTGGAAAGGTTAAATTAAACTTATGAGTAAATTATTAGCGGTTGGTACTGTAGCTTTTGATGCTATTGAAACACCTTTTGGTAAAACAGATAAAATTTTAGGAGGATCAGGAACATTTGTAAGTTTGGCTGCTGCTCAATTTGGCGTTGAAACAGGTGTTGTTTCTGTAGTTGGTGGTGATTTCCCTGAATCATATTTAGATATGATGAAAAACAAAGGAATTAATACTGATGGAATAGAAATTATTAAAGATGGTAAAACGTTTTTTTGGAGTGGTAAATACCACAATGATATGAACTCTCGTGATACTCTTATTACTGAATTAAATGTTTTAGAGCATTTTAAACCAGTAGTTCCTAAAGTATTCAAAGATTCAGAAATTGTGATGTTAGGAAACTTACATCCATTAACTCAAGCTTCTGTCTTAGATCAAATGAATGAAAGACCTAAGTTAGTAGTTTTAGATACTATGAATTTCTGGATGGACATTGCTTTAAATGATTTACATGAAGTATTAAAGCGTGTTGATGTAATTACTATTAATGACGAAGAGGCTAGACAATTAAGTGGTGAATATTCTTTAGTAAATGCTGCAAAGAAAATTCATGAAATGGGACCTAAATACGTAGTAATAAAGAAAGGAGAGCATGGAGCTTTATTATTTAATGAAGGTAAAATGTTTTTTGCTCCTGCATTACCTTTAGCTGAAGTTTTTGACCCAACTGGTGCTGGTGATACTTTTGCTGGTGGTTTTTGTGGATTTTTAGCAAAAACTGAGGACATCTCTTTTGAGAATATGAAAAATGCCATTATTTATGGTTCAAACTTAGCTTCTTTTTGTGTTGAAAAGTTTGGAACTCAACGAATGGAAGAACTTACGAAAGATGAAGTTCAAGAACGCTTACAGGCGTTTAAAGAGCTAACACAATTTGACATAGAATTATCATAATTTACAAGTCCGCAGATAAACTGCGGATTTTTTTATACACAACAACACTAAAAAACACAACTAAATAAACACTTTTATAAATGAGCGACGCTTTAAAACATGAATGTGGAATTGCTATGGTAAGGTTATTAAAACCTTTAGAATACTACAAGGAAAAATACGGTACCGCATTTTATGGAGTTAATAAAATGTACTTGCTTATGGAAAAACAGCACAATCGTGGTCAAGACGGTGCTGGGATGGCAAGTATAAAATTCAATGTAGAACCTGGAACAAGATATATTAGTAGAGTTCGTTCAAATAAATCACAACCAATACAAGATATTTTTGGTCAAGTTAATGAGCGAATCAATGGTATTTTTGAAAAGAATCCTGATAAAATTGATGATGTTCAATGGCAAGAAGAAAATATGCCATATATCGGAAATTTGTTTTTAGGCCACGTTCGTTACGGTACATTTGGAGGAAATAGCATAGAAAATGTACACCCTTTTCTACGTCAAAGTAACTGGAGACATCAAAGTTTAATTGTTGCTGGTAACTTTAACATGACTAACTCTAAACAATTAATGAAAGAATTAATTGATTTAGGGCAACACCCAAAAGAGTCTGCCGATACAGTTACTGTAATGGAAAAAATTGGACACTTTTTAGAAGATGAAGTTTCTGATACATATTTAAAAGCTAAAGATGTTGGTTTAAATAAAAAGGATGCTTCTCCTTTTATTGAAGAGCATCTAGATATACAACGCATTTTAAAACGTTCATCAAGAAATTGGGACGGAGGATATGCAATGGCTGGTTTATTAGGACATGGTGATGCATTTGTTTTAAGAGACCCAGCAGCTATTAGGCCTGCTTTTTATTATCAAGACGATGAAGTAGTAGTAGTAGCTTCTGAACGTCCAGTTATACAAACTGTTTTCAATGTTGACATTGATAAAATTAAAGAAATAGATAGAGGTCACGCTTTAATTATTAAGAAAAACGGAAAAACTACAATGGCTCCTATTCTAGAACAAAGACCTAAGAAAGCTTGTTCTTTTGAGCGTATTTATTTTTCTAGAGGTAGTGATGCTAGTATATATGAAGAGCGTAAAAATTTAGGGAAATTTGTTTTCCCTGAAGTTTTAAAGTCTATTAATAGTGATATAGAAAACTCTGTATTCTCTTATATACCTAACACAGCTGAAACCTCATTCTTTGGAATGATGGAAGCAGCTGAAGATGTATTAAATCAACAAAAAACTGATGCTATTTTAGCTGGTGGTGGTAAACTATCCAAAGAAAGAGTTATTGAAATTTTATCAACTCGTCCACGATTTGAAAAAATAGCAATTAAAGATGCAAAATTAAGAACATTTATTACTGATGATAGTAGTAGAGATGACTTAGTTGCCCATGTTTATGATGTTACTTATGGAGTTGTAAAGCCTACTGACAATTTAGTTATCATTGACGATAGTATTGTTCGTGGAACAACTTTAAAGAAAAGTATTATTAAAATATTAGACAGATTACAACCTAAGAAAATTGTAATTGTATCTTCAGCTCCACAAATTCGTTATCCTGATTGTTATGGTATTGACATGGCAAGAATAGGTGATTTTATTGCATTTAAAGCCGCTTTAGAGCTCCTTAAAGAAACAAATCAATATCATATAGTATATGATGTATATCAGAAGTGTATAGAGCAGCAAAAGAACCTTGATAAAGATATTGTTAATTATGTAAAAGAAGTTTATGCTCCTTTTACAGATCAACAAATTTCTGCTAAAATAGCTGAAATGCTTAAAACCCCAGAAATTAAATCAAAAGTTGAAGTGATATACCAGCCAGTAAGCAAACTACATAAAGCATGTCCTGAGAATTTAGGGGATTGGTACTTTACAGGTGATTACCCTACTGATGGAGGTCATAGAGTAGTAAACCAAGCGTTCATCAACTTTTATGAAGGTAATGACAAAAGAGCCTATTAAATAGTTACTCTCTTAGAAGCACTAAAAAACAAAAAAGCTAGATATTCTTAATATCTAGCTTTTTTTTATAAACTACTTATTAAAGTTTATTTTTTTTGTAAAACATACTTCGTTCCATTAAACTCTACATTCATAACAAAAACATCATCTCCAGGTTTCCATACATTATAAGAAACTGCCACTTTTTGTCCTTTTTTGTAATCAGGAAAATTATTTAATAAAATCTTACTAATTTTTGCTAACCTAACCATTACGGTTTCCTCATCATACCCTTCTCTTATATCAAAATTACTAAAACCATTACCTACTAATGAATAATCATCATCTGTTAATGTATATTTAATCACATCATTTTGTGGCTTAAATTTAGAGGTTTTCTCTATAGAAGTAATTGGGGAATTATCTTTTGAAAAAGTTTCTGTAGTGCTAATTAAAATGCAAAATAACACTATAAAAAACCCAAATGAATTATTACTCTTAACCATCTTTTGTTAAATTTTAATTGGGCACAAATTTACTAAATTTATATATATATAAAAACCACCTCATATGAGGTGGTTTTAAATTATATTTAATTAGTAGTTAAATACTATTAAAATTCAAATCTAACAGAAGTATTCCATGTTCTTCCGAAACCAAAGTATACTCTATTTCTTACATCAATTCCTCTATAAGTAGTTGAACCAGATGTAGCATGAATATTAGTTGCTGAATCAGAAATATACACTTCATTAGTTAAGTTGTTAACATTAAAACGGAATTTTAATTTCATTTTATCGTTAAGCTTTAACTTATATGATACACCTGCATTTATTAATGAGTGACCAGGAAGCTGTAAAGATCCTAATTCTGCTGTAGATTTACTAGAAAAAGCAGCTGGAGATATACTAGCATATAGCCTAGAAGCATAAAATTGATCAATATCAAATTTTAAAGACTCAGAAGCTTCGTAAGTAAAACCAACTCTAGCTGTTGTTTGTGCTTGGTTACCAGCTTTAGCTCCATCTAAGTAAAAAGTAATGTTATCTTGTACTAAATCGTTGTTTTGATCGTACTCAGTACCAATAGCTTCACCTTTGTACTCAAAGTCACCTAAAGATATCATACCTTCAATTTTTAATTTACCAAATTTAGCAAGAGTTTCTAATTCAATTCCTGAGTGAACTTGCTCAACTCCGTTAATTTGTACAAAATTACCTCTAACTGAACCTCTTCCTCTTAAGAATCTATCTTTCCATGAAGTTCTATATGCATTTAATTTAACAGCATAGTTTTCATGGCTAAATCCATAACCAACTTCATAATTTATGATTTTTTCATTCGTTAAGAATGGGTTAATATCATTGTTAGTAAAACTTGTGTATACTGAGTTAAAGAAAGGTTGTTTAGAAATAAAACCAGCATTAAAGAATACGTTATGTGCTTCGTTAATGTTCCAGTTAAGTCCCCCTTTAATATTACCTCCAATTAAGTTTTTAAAAGAAGATGCTTGTTCAGTACCGTTATGAGCTCCTAAGTTAAAGTAATCAACTCTTTGGAAACCTTGTTGAGAAATACCCCCTTGTAAGTAAGTAGATATTTTATCATTTTTGTATTCAACTTGTCCAAAAGCACCTAACCAACGTACATTACCATCATTGTAATATTCAATTTTTTGTTGATCAGAAATATTTTGCCAAGGGTTAAAGCTTGGAGAAGCATCAACAAACTCAGTAATATTTCTATTTGGGTTATTTCTATCTCTGCTATCAACATAACCAGTAGCTCCTAATAAGTTGTTTACAACTCTATAGTGAATTCCTTTATAAGTTCTTACGTCAATACCTAAATCCCAACTTAAGTTTTCATTTGCATCGTTATGGAAGTTAACAACTGCTCCATACCAGTTATGAGAATTCATAGAAGCTCTTCTTGTTAAACCGTTACTTCTATCACTGATAGTACTAGTTCTATCTGCTCCGAAATCAGGAACACTTCCTCCTGCATTCCATTTAGCGATATCATCAAAACGAACAATACCGTTAGAATCTCTTAATCTTGAATCAAAGTCTCTGATGTTATTTACATCTCCAATTGGACCTGTTCCTCCTCCACGTCCCCATGAAGCATAAACTACAGTTGATAATTTTGAAGCATCAGAAATTGTCCAGTCATGGTTTAATGACATAACAGGCTTGTGGTAAAAGTTTCTTCTAAATGAAAACTCTTCTCCATTTAAATATCCCCAAGCTGCGTTGTATTTAATATTTGGCTCTCCACCTACTCCATATTTTTGGTAAGTAGAAATAGATTCAGCATAACTTCTTTGGTTGTGCCATTGTGGAGCTCCTGTAAAAGTAAATTCTAATTGGTGATCATCATTTACTGCATACCCTAATCCAATAAAATAGTTATGTCCAACAGCTTTTGTACCATCAACGTAACCATCTTGTTGAGTTCTACTTAATAAAATAGAAGCAGAAAGACCGCTTTCTAATTTACCAGTAGAATATGATGCTCTGTATTTCATATAGTTATCATTACCGTAACTAAATCCTACATTACCACCTTCTCTTTGTTGTGAAGTTTTTGTTACAATATTAACTGTACCTCCAACAGAAGCATTAGCTAATTTAGAAGAACCTAAACCTCTTTGTACTTGCATAGCTGAAGTAACATCAGATAATCCCATCCAGTTAGACCAGTATACTCTACCATTTTCCATATCATTTACTGGAACACCGTTAATTAAAACAGCAACATTTTCTTGATCAAAACCTCTAATAGAAAGTCTAGAATCACCAAAACCACCACCTTGTTTAGTTGCATAAACAGAAGGTGTAGATTTTAAAATCTCTGGAAACTCTTGAGATCCTAACTTCTCTTGAATTTCCTCAGCTCTAATAGTAGAAGATGCAACTGGAGTTTGTCTATCTTTAGCGATATCAATTACTCCTGTAATAACTACTTCCCCTAATACATTAGATGGCTGTAATTGAATTTGTCCTAAATTGGTTTTAGCTGATGTAAAAGACACATTTTTAGTATCGTAACCAACAAAAGAAACTTCAACTACTCCTGAATTTGATTTTGAATTCAACGTAAATTTACCGTTGAAATCAGTTCCAATCCCGTTAGTAGTCCCCTTAACTACAACGTTTGCTCCTGGTAATGGTTCACCCATTTCGTCAACCACAATACCAGTAATCTTGGTTTGTCCTACAACTGCAGCAGTTATAAAAAACAACGCCACAAGTAATACATTTTTAATTTTTTTCATTATCTAATCTAATTTGTTATTAAATGCTTGGCAAAATTCTTGATTTTTAACCTTACCAATATTAACTTAACGTTAACATTTTTTTAGGTAACCTAAAATAAATCACTTATTTTCAATGATTAGAAACAACCTTAATTAATAAAATTTTAACTATATAGTATTTTTTCTGTTAATTCCTTTCCCAATTCAACACCAAATTGATCGTAAGAGTAAATATTCCACAAAACTCCTTGAGTAAATACTTTGTGTTCATACATTGAAATTAACATTCCTAAAGATTCAGGTGTCAGCTTTTTAAACAAAATAGTGTTAGATTGTTTATTCCCTTTAAACACCTTATACGGAAGTAGTTTGTTAATTTTTTCAAATTCTCCTTTAGTTTTCAATTCTAAATGCACTTCTTCTTTAGTTTTACCGAAAGATAATGCTTCTGTTTGAGCATAAAGGTTTGCCATTAATTTTTTATGGTGATCTCCTAATCCATTCAAAGGCTCTTCAAAACCTATAAAATCAGCAGGAACTATTTTAGTTCCTTGATGCAATAACTGCATAAATGCATGTTGCATATTAGTACCTGTTCCACCCCAAACTATAGTACCCGTTTCATAAGTAACTTCATTACCGTTTCTATCTATTCCCTTACCATTACTTTCCATAAAGGCTTGTTGCAAATACTTAGGTAATCTAGTAAGGTATTGAGAATAACTAAAAACTGCTTCAGTATCACAACGAAAAAAGTTGTTATACCATACACTTAATAATGCTAAAATTACGGGTATGTTTTTATCAAAATCAGTCTCCCTAAAATGAATATCCATTTTTTCTGCACCATTTAACAAACGCTTAAAGTTATCAAACCCTACAGATAAACTTATAGATAGCCCTACTGCTGACCATAGAGAGAAACGCCCTCCTACCCAATTCCACATTGGAAAAACATTTTTCTTATCTATTCCAAAATTTAAGACTGCATTTATATTTGATGATACCGCTACAAAGTGTTTTGCTACATCAAAAACTGTTGCTGATTTTAAAAACCAATCTCTTATTGTATTTGCATTAGTTATCGTTTCTTTTGTGCTAAATGATTTTGACACAACAATAAATAATGTAGTTTCTGGATTTAATTTTTTTAGAATTTCAAAAACATGGTCTCCATCAACATTCGAAACAAAATGTGTATTTAGTTTGTTTTTATAGAACTTCAACCCTTCAACAACCATTTTTGGTCCTAAATCTGAACCTCCAACACCTATATTAACAACATCAGTTATGACTTTACCTGTATATCCTTTCCATTTCCCTGAAATAACCTTATTACTAAAAGCTTTAATTTTTCTTAATACAGTTTGAATTGGAGGTTTTACGTCTTTACCATCTACAAATACAGGTTCATTACTAGTACTCCTTAAAACTGTATGCAATACTGACCTATCTTCAGTTACATTAATCTTGTCACCAGTATAATATTTTTCTATCGCATCTTTTAAATCTACCTCATCAGCTAAGGAAATAAGTTTACTTAAAGTTTCTTTTGTTATATGATTTTTAGAAAAATCTACATACAACTCGTCAAAGCTTATAGAAAAATTTTCTTTTCTATTTTTATCTTCCTTAAATAACTTTCTAAGTTGATAATTCTTAGCTTCTCCGTAGTGCTTTTGTAATTTCGCCCAGGCTTCAGTTTGTGTTGGATTAATGTTTTTTAATGGCATAATTACTTAGTAGCTAATATTTCTTTATTAACAAAAATAGGTGCTTCTTTTTTAAAAAAAGAAACACTGTCTAATTGTTTTTTTAATGGCTCAATAAATTTAAAATATCTTGGCTTAATACTGTCCTTTAACGGTTTCGCTGAAGGTAACTTTTCACGAAATGGATCTACTTGTCTACCATTTTTCCAAAAACGATAACACACATGTGGACCACTCGTATTCCCTGTCATTCCAACTAAGCCTATTATATCACCTTGTTTTACATAATCTCCAACTTTAACCATTCTTCTTTTCATGTGTAAATACTGGGTACTATAAGTACTATTATGCTTCACTTTAACATAATTACCATTTCCTCCTCTTCTTGCCGATTTTACAACAGTCCCACTTGCTGTAGTCATTATTGGAGTACCATATGGTGCGGCAAAATCAGTTCCTCTATGAGCCCTCACTCTACCATAAAGAGCTATTTTTCTTCTTAAATTATAACGTGATGATATTCTATACTGAAACTTTATTGGTGATTTTAAAAAAGTGCTTCTTAACATATTTCCTTTCTCATCGTAAAATTCAGCTATATTCTTAATAGAATCTGCTACAAACTTATAAGCATATAAATCTTCTCCTTTATGCTTAAACATACCTGCCTTGACTTCTCCATATCCAACAAAAACAGTATCATTAATAAATTTCTCTTCATAAATAAGTTTAAATTTATCACCTTTCTGCAATCTATAAAAATCTAATGTCCAAGCGTAAATATCAGCCACTGTGTTAGTCAGCGTTGGTTTTAATCCTAAACTATCCATGGTAACAGATAAATTTGAGTAAATTTCTCCAGCAATCTCTTTTTCTACAATTTTAACTTTCTTTTTATGTTTATATGCCGAAATTATAGAATCTTTAAAATTGATTATCGTTGCATTAACTTTGTTATGTTTATAAATAAACACTTGCGCTTTTTTTAACGAATCTTTCGACGTTAATATGGTATATGGTTTTCCAGACCTCACCCTTCTTACATCAAAAGTTTCTTTAATCGTAGTAGCAATTTTATTTATTTTAGGATACATTACATGGTGTCTATCCAATATAAGTCCAAAACTATCTCCATTTTTTATGGTATCATGTACAACATTATAATTATCTAAATTAAACCCATACAACAATATTGGTTTAGGTTTTTCAATTACCTTAGTTGCTACAATTACTTTTTTTTCTTCTTTCTTACAAGAAAATAAAAAAGTAAATAACATCAGTAAAATGGTGATTTTTCTCAAGGAGGTTGTTTTTAATTGCCTATTCTCGCAAAAATACAAATATTTACATTTGTATTTAACACTTTAACAATACTTAAACAACTTAAAGTTAATCTACTATTATTTCGAAAGGATTAGCTAATCCTCTATAAGCTTCTAATTCTGCTCTAAGTGATCCAACTGCTAACGATGCTTTCATTTTAATTGGCACTTTATTATCATCTGCTGTAATCCATACTGTAACGCTTTCTTGTGCTTTAAAAACTCTACCAGCCTGTACTAATGGCCTGAATTTTTGAGTTTTAACTTTACCGAATTTAGTTTTCAAAGTTTCATAACCTAAAAAACGAAGCTTAAAAGGGTAGCTTTTATCATCAAAAAACATATCTACATTAATTTCTTCTCCTTTTTTCATTTTCTGAGTATCATAACTTCTTAGAAAATAAAATGTAGATATCATATCTTGAGGACTCTTTATTGAAATAACACTATCTTTTTGTTTTGTAAAATCTTGCACATAAGCCGTATTATTATCATAATTAAAAGACACATTTCTTTTTTTCTTGAATCCTCCTTCATTAATATCTCTTTTAAACAAGTATGGCTTTACTTCATCTGCTGTGAAATAACTTTCATACTTATCTTTTACCTCAAAAAACCAACTTATCATACCAGTAGTCCAACCTCTTCCTGTTGCATGAATTACTTTTCTGTTTTTTAATTTTTCATCCTTTAACTCTAATACAGCAGTACCAGCTCTTAAAAAACCACTATAACTCATTTTATAACGCAACCATTCTCCTCCTTTAAAAGCCGCAGGTCTTTCTTGAGATGAAACATTTATTGCTACACAAAGCAATATTATTAATAGTTTATTTATCTTCATAATATTCAAACTTATGAAATTTAATAGACAATTACCATTCCAAAAATAAAAAACCATTAATTCGATAAATTAATGGTTTTTTATTTTTTAAAAGGTTCCCCAGTTTTTCAATTCTTCCTCACTCCATAAATAAGGGAAAAATACTCTTCGTTGATATTTTGGATGCATGTATTTACGCCAATTGCTTCCTCCTGTTGCCTCTAAATCTTTATCTCCACCACCTAAATATTTCCCTGCAGCATTATAATGTGCCATTACCCATTTTACATTTACTGTATAATCATAATGACGCATTGCCTTTACTAACTCTTCATTATTTTGAACATCCTCTGGTAACTCTTTGAATTTTTTAGACAAGTTACAATCATTGTAATCTTCCATAAACTCAATAAACTCTCCCATATATTTTTTCTCAAAGAGCTTAATTAATATTGTTTTTTCTCCAGTTTGATGATTCTTACCAGCTGCTTGCCAATACAAATGCTCAAATGCATTTTTAAAAGAGGAATCTCTATCAATTGTATCTCGGTACCTAACATCAATCAAATTGATTAACTCAGTTGAAGCAAACTCTATTTTACGATATTGCGCACTTTGAAACCCACTTGCTGGTGCCAAAGTATTTCTAAACTTTAAATACTGATCAACATCCATTCCTTCCCCCATTACACTAAATGAACTGCAAAGCATATCAAAATACCTGCTTACCCTCATTAAATGTTTAGAAAACTTCTCAGCAGTTATTACTTTTTTTGAAAGTGAAATTTGATCGATTTCCCATAATATCATTTTAAACAACAGTTCATTTACTTGATGATACATGATAAAAACCATTTCATCTTTTTCTGTTGTTCTAGGAATTTGTAGCCCTAATAAAGCATCAGTTTGTATATAATCCCAGTATGTAATAGGTGTACTATGTAACAATCCTTCTAACATAGTATTTAAAGGTACACCTAATTTTTCATACTTTTCTTCTAATGCTTTTAATATATCGTCTTTACTCATTTGTCTATTTTTTAATTAAAATTTATTTTATATTCTGATTAAAATAAATTTTATGAGAAAGGTGATTTAATATTTTTAAAAATCTTGTTCATTTTTTATAAAAAGAGAACCAAGAAATTAGAATTCTCATCTTTTTTCTTGGTTCTGTTATTCTTAAGGTTTACAGTTAAAGCGTTCCTCTTTTTGCTTGTTCTCTCTCTATAGATTCAAACAATGCTTTAAAGTTACCTGCTCCAAAACCTCTTGCTCCCATTCTTTGAATTATTTCAAAAAACAACGTAGGCCTATCTTCAACTGGTTTTGTAAAAATCTGTAATAAATATCCTTCTTCATCAGCATCAATCATTATTGATAGCTTTTGTAACTCACCAATATCTTCTTTCATCATATCTCTATGCTCTCCTAATCTATTCGGGATATCATCATAATATGCTTGTGGTGGTGGTGGTAAAAACTCAACACCTCTTGCTTTTAATTGACTTACAGTAGAGATTATATCATCAGTAGCTACTGCAATATGTTGTACTCCTGCTCCTTCATAGAAGTCTAAATACTCTTCAATTTGAGATCTTTTCGCGGCTTTAGCTGGCTCATTAATAGGAAACTTAATACGTCCGTTTCCATTAGACATTACTTTACTCATTAAAGCTGAGTACTCAGTATGAATTTGTTTGTCATCAAAAGATAAGAAGTTTTCAAACCCCATAACTTCTTCATACCATTTCACCCAAACATCCATTTGATTCCAACCTACATTTCCAACCATGTGGTCAATATATTTTAATCCTACTGGTGTTGGATTATAATCTGACTCCCACTTTTTGAAACCAGGCATAAACGTACCTTTATAATTTTTACGCTCAACAAACATATGAACAGTTTCTCCATAAGTGTAAATTCCAGCTCTTACAACTTCACCGTGCTCATCTGTTTCAACAGTTGGTTCCATATATGATTTAGCTCCACGTTTAGTTGTTTCTTCGTACGCACTCCTTGCATCATCTACCCAAAGAGCAACAATTTTTACTCCATCACCATGCTTTACAATATGATCATTAATTGATGATTTACTATTTAATGGAGTTGTTAAAACTAAACGTATTTTGTCTTGAACTAACACATAACTTACTGAATCTGTAGAACCTGTTTCTAAACCTCTATACGCTAATGACTGAAAACCAAAGGCAGTTTTATAAAAGTGTGCTGCTTGTTTTGCATTACCAACATAAAACTCTACATAATCTGTTCCTAACAATGGAAGGAAATCTTGTGCTCCTTCAAATATTTTTTCTAAACCGTAGTTTACTGATTTTACTTCTTTTTTACTCATAATAAAACCCCATCCTAACCTTTCTTTGAAAGAAAGAAACTCCTAACTGGGAATTAAAAGTCTTTAATTTTTTATTTATTAAACTATAACCTATGTTAAAAAGAAATAGTTTTATTTATTTTACATCCGATAACTAATACTCAACTAGTTATTCTAACCAAGATTTGTAATAATCTTCATCTGCAATTTTCATTGCCTCTTCAGTTACTTGTAATGGCTTAAATGTATCAACCATTACTGCTAATTCTTCAGTTTCAGTATGACCAATACTTCTTTCAGCTGCTCCTGGGTGTGGACCATGAGGAATTCCAGCTGGATGTAAAGAAATATGACCTTGATCAATATCATTTCTACTCATAAAATCACCATCTACATAATATAAAACTTCATCTGAATCTATATTACTATGATTATACGGTGCAGGAATTGCTTTTGGATGATAATCATATAAACGTGGCACAAAACTACAAATTACAAATGCGTTAGTTTCAAAAGTTTGATGAACTGGTGGTGGTTGATGAATTCTACCAGTAATAGGTTCAAAGTCATGTATAGAGAATGCATAAGGAAAATTATAACCATCATAGCCTACAACATCAAATGGATGTGATGCGTATACCATTTCTATAATTTCTCCTTGTTTTTTTACTTTAATTAAAAAATCACCTAACTCATTATACGTTTCTAATTCTTCCGGCCTTCTTAAGTCTCTTTCACAAAAAGGTGAATGCTCTAGTAATTGACCAAACCAGTTTCTGTAACGTTTTGGTGTATATACAGGTGAATATGATTCTACAATGAATAATCTATTATTTTCATCATCAAAATCTAGTTTATAAATAATCCCTCTAGGAATCACTAGGTAATCTCCGTATTTGAACTCTATGTTCCCTAACATTGTACGGAGTTTCCCTGTACCTTTATGAATAAAGATTACTTCATCAGCGTCTGTATTTTTATAAAAATAATCTTTAGTAGACTCTTTCGGAGCTGATAAAATTATATTACAATCTGAATTTGTTAATACAACTTTTCTACTTTCTAGATAATCATTTTCTGGAGGAACTTGAAACCCTCTGAAACGATAAGATTGTATGTTATTGGCTTTTGCAATTTTAGGTGCAACAGAATATTGTTTGCGAATTTCTTTGACCATTGTTGGTCTATGTTCATGATAACTATTAGTAGACATTCCGTCAAAACCTATAGTTCCAAATAATTGTTCGTAATACAAACTACCATCTTCTTTACGAAATTGTGTATGACGCTTTGGTGGAATTTTTCCTAATTTATGATAAAAAGGCATGTTTTTTTAGTTTAAAGATTAATACTTAAATTTTATTGTCTTTAAACCTAATTATTCAGGATTTCTTTTGATAAGAAATTTTAAAAGTATAAGCAAGTCTTCAAAAGGACTACAAGCCATCATAATTTATAATTCTTCTTACAAATATACAGAATATTCTATCTATTAAATATCGAAATTTCAAAACATTAGTTTTTTTTATTTAAATTTAATCTAAATAAGTTTTGCTATTACATTTTAATGAAATATTTTTGCTGAATTAAATTTTATTAAATCTAAATAAATACAATGAAAGGAGTAATAACCGCCATTATGCTATTTTTAGTAATGGCTAATTCTGTAGCGCAAGGGGGAACTATAAGCGGAACAGTAGTAGACAACAATAACGAACCTTTGATAGGTGTTAACGTAATAATTAAGGGAACTAAAAATGGAACTCAAACAGACATTGATGGTAATTTTAAATTAAACACCAACAATGGAAGTGAAAAAACATTAGTAATTTCTTATATCGGGTTTAAAACAAAAACCATAGTAACTAGTGGAAATCAAAAAAAATTAAAGATTACTATCTATGAAGGAAATGAATTACTAAATGAAGTAATTGTTGATACGAATAGAAAAAATAAATTTTCAAGAAAAAAATCAGCTTATGTAGCAAAATTACCTTTAAAAAATATTGAAAACGCTCAAGTTTACAGCACAGTTACTAATCAATTATTAATTTCTCAATCAGTTATTAGTTTTGAAGAAGCCTTAAAAAACACTACTGGTGTAGAGAAATTATGGTCGTCAACTGGTAGAAGTGGTGATGGTGCAGGGTATTATGCAATTCGTGGTTTTTCTATTCAACCTCAATTAGTAAATGGAGTTCCAGGGATTACAAATGGATTTATTAATCCTGATAATGTAGAAAGAATTGAAGTTGTTAAAGGACCATCTGCTACTTTGTTTGGAAGCACTGTGACTTCTTATGGTGGTTTAATTAACATTGTAACTAAAAAGCCCTACAAAGGAACAGGAGGAAACATTACTGTTGGTGGAGGTTCTTTTGGATTTAAAAAGTTAACAGTTGATTTTAACACCAACCTTGAAGATAACGAAGATATTTCATTACGATTTAATGCTGGATACCAAACTGAAGATAGTTTTCAAGATGCTGGATTTAGAAAATCTTTATTTTTAGCTCCTGCAATTTCTTATAAAGTAAATAATAAGTTAACATTAAACTTTAATTATGAGCTTTCATCTACCGATCAAACTAACCAAGCTTTTTTATTTTTAAATAGAGGAGCTGCGTTAACTTTTAAAAATTTAGGTGAACTAAATTACGACAGAAACAAATCATTAACTAATAATGATATTTCTATTAAGAACCCAACTCAAAACTTCAGAGGAGAGATTGCTTATAAAGTTACTGATAATTGGTCATCACAAACAATTATAGCAGGTGGTAATGCAAAATCAAAAGGGCACTACACGTATCTATACAATCTTCAAGCAAACTTATTTGGTTTATATGCTCAACAAACAGATGCAGAAACTAATACATTAGCATTACAACAAAACTTTACTGGTGATTTTAAATTAGGATCAGTTAGAAACAGGGTTGTTATTGGTGTTGATTACTTAAAATCTCAAATTATGGATAATAGTTCAGGTTTTAGAGGAATTAACGTTACAACACCACAAGGTCAATTAATTCCAGTACCAGCAGCTTTTGGTTTCGCAAATTTACCTACAAATCAAGCTAGTCTTAGCGCTGTTTTAGCAAATGTTCCAAGATCAAATACTGATGTTAATCAAAATGTTCTTAGTGGATACATCTCAGATGTAGTAAATATTTTACCAGAATTATCTGTTATGGCCGGAGTTCGTTATGATAGGTTCAAATATGATGGCGATGCAAACGATCCTACTGATGATCAAAAAGCATATTCAAAATCTACTTTTTCGCCTAAGTTTGGAGTTGTTTACCAACCTATACTTAATCAATTATCAGTATTTGCTAATTATCAAAATGGCTTCTCATACGTAAACCCAGAAATAGTACCTATTGATGTAGCTAACCCTGCAGCTGGAACAAAATTACAATCATTCGATTTGGAACAAGCTAACCAATTAGAGTTTGGTGTAAAAACAAACTTATTCAATAATAAGCTAGAAGCTTCTCTTAGCTACTATGATATTACTGTAAAAGATAAAATAATGGGCTTCGGTGCAAGTAAGCAACAAGACGGAACCGTAAATAGTAAAGGTTTTGAACTAGAATTAAACGCTAATCCTTTAGAAGGCTTAAACCTTCGTGGTGGATTTAGCTATAATGATGCTAAGGTAACAAAATCAGCATCTAGACCAGATTTAATTGGAAAACGTTTAGCTGAAGCTGGTCCAGAAACATCTTACAACTTTTGGGCCGATTATAAATTCTTAGAAGGGATAGCTAAAAACTTTGGTTTAGGTTTCGGTGTTAATGGTGCTAGTGATTATAATACTATGGTTGGTTACCCTACAGCTGGTGATTTTATTCTTCCAGCATACACCATTTTTAATGCTTCTCTTTACTATGAGCATGATAAATTTAGAATAAGTGTAAAAGCAAACAATTTAACTGACAAAGAATATTATAAAGGTTGGAGTACGGTAACTCCGCAAGCTCCTAGAGCATTTTTAGGAACTTTAACATATAAATTTTAATAATAATCTTCACATAAATTGTGTCTATTATAATTTGAATTGTCATTTATTAAATGCGAGCATAACTCATTGTTTTAGAACTTTGAGTTATGCCTTTTTAAATAATTACATAAATAACTTAAAGATGAATACAGTTATACTATTATTAAATTTTATGAGTGTTTTTATGTTATTAAACACTTCTAAGGAAGCAATTTTGCATAATAATTTATTAGAAAAGTTGATAAAAAACAATGCCTTAAAAGTTAAAATTATTGGTCTTATAGTTGTCCTACTTACTTTTACTACTTCTGCAGTAACATATGGAATAACTACTGGTATATTAATAAACTTAACTCTTTTATTATTAACTCTAAGCATACTCATACTTTTTAACCCTATTAAGGAAGCAAATTATAAATTACTCATTCTTCTTTTTATAATAAGTATAACCATAGAGTTTTTAACTTAATAAATATGCCAGCAAACACTAAATATTTAACAAAATCACCTTCACAACAATTCGCTAAAGTATCTGCAGGAATTTTAGGAGGCTACATAATCAGTGCATTACTCCATATGGTTTTAGCACTATGGTTACCATATTCAAAAGAAATAATGGTTACTTCAATCTTTAGTACGTTTATAGTATGGTGCGCTTTCTTAATTATTCCATTTCTATTTAAAAATGGATGGAAAGCTTGGGCTTTATACTTAATCATTTCCTTGCTGTTATACATAGCATATTATTTTGGTAACCAAAACAATCCCTTTTTATAATGAGCAATCGAAACTACAATGTTTTTTTTAACACGCACACTATTAGTGGAATTGTAATTAGTGTTGCTTTATATATAATATTTTTTGCAGGTGCTTTTGCTTTATTTAAAGAAGAAATTCAACTCTGGGAAGAAGGAAAATCGATTAGTCATACTGAACGAAAAAATATAAATTACGATGATATTTTATCTTCGTTAGATAAAAATCACGAATTAACAGGAAGAGATTTACACGTTAATTTTGGAGAAAAAAGTGATCATATTTTTGTGAATATGACTGCAAGTAAAGACACATTAGCTTCTGCTAAAGGAAAGGTTCCTAATTATTTTTATGTAGATATTAATTCAAAAGAAACCAAATCTTATATTGAACAATATAGCCTTGGAGAATTTCTATATCGTCTTCACTTTTTTCAACAGTTTCCTGTTATAGGTATTTATTTAGCTGGTTTTGTTTCCTTATTTTTTTTATTTGCTATTGTAACTGGTGTCATTGTACATTGGAAAAAAATTATTCCTAAATTTTATTCTTTTAATCCTAAAGCAATATTAAAAAAGGTTTGGACTGATGCTCATACAGCACTTGGAGTTATAGGTTTACCCTTTCAATTTATTTTTGCTGTAACTGGAGCATATTTTGGATTAAGTATTTTAGTATTACTTCCTGCCAATTTTTTATACAATGGTAATCAAAATAAGTTATTAGAAGACTTACGTCCTGAACGTAAAAACTATGAATGGGTTTCAACATCAAATGAAGATATTCCTAGTTTTAATTCTTTTGTTCAAAAAACAGCTGATCATTGGGAAGATTTTCACCTTACGCAAGCGTATATAAAAAATTATGGTGGTGTAAATATGAAATATACCATTATTGGTGAATTAAAAGAAAACAATCGATTTGTAGGTATAGGTAGATTAGTTTTTGATCCTTACACGGATAAAATAGAATTACAAAAGAATCCTAATTATATAAATTACAATGAAGACACTCAACGTGTATTAACACGTTTGCATTTTGGCGATTATGGAGGTGCTTTTATCAAAATTATCTATTTCATTCTTTCATTAATCACTTGCTTTGTCATTATTACTGGAGTTTTAATATGGATTGAGGCTCGTAACAAAAAAAGCATGACTATACGTCAACGTTTATATACTGCAAAAGTTGGACATATTTATCTTTCCATTTGTTTATCTATGTTACCCGTTACTGCATTAGCTTTTTTATTCGTAAAACTCACCAACGGATATTATACTGACAAACAAACTAGTATCTACTATTTTTACTTTATAACTTGGCTAATATTCATAGGTTTTTACAGATTTAAAAGAGACAATTACTACACCAACAAAACATCTTTATTTCTTGGTGCTATACTTGGCTTTTTAATCCCAATTAGTAACGGTGTTATGACTGGAAATTGGATTTGGAAAACATACATCAATCATCAATTTGATATTTTATTTATTGATTTATTATGGACTTTTATTGCACTGTTTTCATTACTCTTTTATTTTAAAATAAAACCAACTATTAAAACTAAAAGTGCCTTTTCTAAAGCACCTATAGATTATAAAAACTTAAAAGCTTTAAAAGAGGAAGAAGCTTTAAAAAACAATACACCTCCTCAAAATAAAACTACTATTAACACTAATACACAAATACCAATGAAAACAAAAATTTCACTTTTATGGATATTCATCGCTATCGGATTTATTTTTCATCATATATACGGTTTAGCAACAGTATTTTTTAACGAGTCTGTCTTTATAGAAGGATCAACAGGAGAAACACCATTCTGGGCCCACCAATGGCGTATTTTAATGGAAGGACTAGCACTTACATTTGGTTTATTAACTATTGAAGTTTCTAAAAAGTGGTATATCTTAACATCATTTGTCTGGGCTATTATTTTAGGCTTATTTAATGTTTATCATATTATTACTGCTGTTATATATGAAGCCTCAAATATATCTGAGATTTTAATTTTATTATTATTAGTCATAGCAAATGTGTTTTTGATTAAGAACATAAACGAATGGAGAAAAGAAACTATTAACTAAAAACACAATGGAAAAGAAGCTCACAAAAGAAGATTTAAAAGAAATAGAAAACCAATTGAGTTGCCCTACTGGTTCAAAAGGTATAGAAATTGCAAACTCTATGAATGTTAATAACATTAGCATGACCAAAACTTCTATTGAACTTCTAAATATTGCTAACAATGATATTGTTTTAGAAATTGGCCACGGGAACTGTGGCCATCTTAAACACCTTCTAAACAAAGCGGTGAACATACATTATATAGGTTTAGAAATTTCTAAAACAATGAATCAAGAAGCTATACTTAATTCAAATAATATAGATAGCGCTATAAATGCATCTTTTCAACTATATAACGGTGAAAAACTTCCTTTTGAAAACAATTCAATAGATAAAGTTTTTACAGTAAATACAATTTATTTCTGGAAAAAACCAATAGATTTTTTACAAGAGATCTCAAGAGTTTTAAAAAAAGACGGTGTTTGCATTTTAACTTATGCTAAAAAAGAATTTATGAAAACACTTCCTTTTGTAAATACAAAATTTAAACTATATACAACTGAAGATATAAGATCATTGTTGAAAAACACTCCCTTTAAGATAACTAACACAATACATAAAATAGAAAACATAAAAAGTAAAACTGGTGATTATGTAGATAGAGAATATACATTAACCATATTAAAACAATGAACATGAATAATAAAATAGGAATAATTTACGGGTCAGATACAGGTATGACAGAAGAAGTTACTCACAACATTGTAGATGAATGGAATGTTAGTGATGTTGAAGTTATAGAAGTTTCAAATGCAAGCTTGTCAGATTTTGAAAAATTTGATTTTTTAATTTTGGGGCTTTCAACATGGTATGATGGAGATTTACAAAGCGACTGGGAAAGCTATTTTGATGAATTTAAAACTATTGATTTTTCAAACAAAACAGTTGCCATTTTTGGTTTGGGTGATCAATATGGTTATGGAGAGTATTTTATAGATGGTGTTGGTATGCTAGCCAAAGTTGTTATTGCAAATGGTGGAGAAATAATAGGAAAATGGTCTACAAAAGGCTATGATTTTACTGAATCAAAGGCTGAAATTATAGGGGAAGATTTATTTTATGGCTTGGCTATAGATGAAGACAATGAACCAGAATTAACTCAAAATCGCGTTAACACCTGGTTAGCCATTTTACAAGAAGAATATAATAATGTTACTGTTGAATTAGCTCTCAGGGGCTAATTTAACTACTTTTAGTTTTATCTATTATAACTTCAATAGATATTTCATAAAAACCAACAGGTAAACAACTTAATCTATAGTTTATTTATATTTTAACTTTTCTATTAAGGTTTTCTTTAAAAATTATATTTTCGCCTAAATTTTTAATTCACTAAACATAATTATTTAAAACCATGAAAAAGTTATTATTTATTTTATTTTTATTTAGTTTCTCTATTTTTTCTCAATCTAAAAAAGAAATATCTAGAAGCTGGACCTCTTTTACACAATCCATTGATATAACATCTGATTCTGAAATAAAATTCAAGTTAATTGGAAGTATTAAAGTTGAACCTGCTGACAAAATTGCTTGGGCAGGCTTATGGGCAAGAGTAGATACAAAAAACTCTGAACGAGGTTTTTTTGATAATATGCAAGATAGAGGTGTAAAAGATAACAATTGGAAAGAATACACCATTGAGGGTACTTTGAACAAAAACTCTAAAAGTTTAAATTTTGGAGGATTATGTATTAATAATGGTAAGTTTTATTTTGACAATATAAAATTGTTCATAGAAGATGAAAATGGAGAATTTAAAAAAGTTAGCATTCTAAATAGTGATTTCGAAAAAAAAGTAGCTAATCAAGAAATAAAAAGCTGGAGAGAATCTACTAATAAGAAAAAAATTAGACGAATAAAAGAATTTAAATTATCATCTAGTTCAGATGCTGTTTCTGGTAAAAGATCGTTATTAATCACAGGTTCAGGTGTTAAAATTCCTGAATACGAGTATGGTAAAATAGGTAAAAAGGATGCTGAAAATCCTCAAATTGACAATATGATTTCTATGCTAGAAGATTTAAAAGCTAGAGTTCATCGAATAGTAAAAAACCTACCCCTTGAACATGTTGATCACTTACACGACCCTAAAGCAAATCGTATTGGTGCATTAGTAATGCATTTAGCTGCAGCCGAAGTTTATTATCAAAAATACACGTTTGGTAAATCTGTTTTTGAGGAAAAAGAACCTGAATTATGGAAAGCTGGAATGGATTTAGATGAAAAAGGTAGAGAAATACTTAAGGGTAAACCAATAAGTTATTACTTGGAAATATTTGATGCAGTTAGAAAAAAAACTATTGAAGAATTACGAAAAAGAGATGATAAATGGTTTAAAGAAGTAAACCCTGGAAAAACATTATCTAATCAATGGTCTTGGTTTCACATTATGGAACACCAATCTAGTCATTTAGGTCAGATTTTATTTTTGAGAAAAAGATTACCTCCAATCAAAAAAGAAGTAAAGATCAAAGAACAAGTTAAAAATTAAATTTAACTAACAATAACACAGTTGAATTAGCTCTCAGGAGCTAATTCAACTTCTAAACCATCCATTTCAGGAGTCATTTGTATCTGACATCCTAAACGACTATTATCTTCTACATCAAAAGCTTCAGCTAACATTGCATCTTCATCATCAGTCATTTCAGGTAATTCATGATCAGATTTCACATAACACTGACATGATGCACACATTGCCATACCTCCACAAATACCTATTGTGCCTTCAGGAGCTAATTCATAAGAACGAACAACTTCCATTAAATTCATAGCCATATCAGTAGGTGCAATAACCTCATGAGTAACCCCTTCCCTATCAGTAATTTTTATTTTTATATCCTGAGTATCCATTCTTAATTATATATATAATTGTAATCCAAAAAGTTTAAATAAAGGAGTTGTAGCAACTAATATTATTAAAACATATATGATTGCTTTAACCCAAATTGAAGTACTCTCTCCTATTAAATAATTGCTTTCTATAGTTCTTTCTTGTAAAAGAATATCTTTTGAATCGTAAGCTGAAGTACTTACATTTAACTTAATAATTTGGCTGCTTGATATTTTACCATAATACCAAATCAATAAACTAACAACAACGCATGATCCTAAGAAAAAAACAAATAAATCATAACCTGACAAACCCGTTTTATAACTTAACCCCAAACAATTAATTACTCCTAATAAATCAGCATTTAAACCCATAGTTTACTTTTTTAACAATTCACGTTGTTTTTTCTCAAAGTCTTTGCTCTTTTATCTTCTCCGTCATGACTCCAACCTGGTGAGTTAAAAATGTAGTTTAGCTTATCTTTCCATTTACTAGCTCTCTTAACATCCTTCCAAATTGCACCATATTCATGAGTTGCTACTTTAATAGGGTTGAATGTTTCAATATTTACTGTTAATCCATATACAGGTTTATCAATATTGGTTAATTCTTTAGAAAATGTACCAAAAATTCGATCCCAAATAATCAAAATCCCAGCATGATTACAATCCAAATAACGAATATTTGAGGCATGATGAACTCTATGATGTGATGGTGTATTAAAAATAAACTCAATAGGCTTAGGTAGCTTATCCACTAATTCTGTATGTACAAAAAACTGATAAATTAAACTTACTCCCATCATAATAAACATCATTAATGGATCAAAACCTAAAAGAGGAATCCACAACCAAAAGAAAAACTTATGAACACGTTCACCAACCCCTTGGCGTAATGCTGTACCCAAATTCATATGGATTGATGAATGATGCGGTACATGCCCAGCCCAAAATAAACGAACTTCATGATTTAAACGATGAAACCAATAATACGCAAAATCATCTGCAAATAATAAAATAACCCATGCCCACCATTGACGTTGAACGATATCTTTCAAAGGGCTTATTTCATGTAAATAGAAAAAAGCTACGAAAGCAAGAATCTTAGGAATAAATTCAATTATTGCAGAAAAAATCATCATTAATAACGAAACACCAGTGTCTTTACCATGATATTTTTCTTTTGCAAATTGATATTCAACCAACATTGAAATAAAAAATACTGGTAATGCAAAATATAAAAGCTTATCGCTTGCTAATTGTTCTATGTAATCAGTTAATGTCAATTATTTTTTTCTTAATATAAATTCAAATTTCTTTCTTAATATACTTTTTTAACGTGTTTTTTAAACAAGTTATATGGTCGCTTATTTCTTTACAAAAAGTATTCAATTCCTAGTAATTCATGCAAAGGAGTAACAATAACTATAAAAACAAAAGCAATTACAAATAAGTCAACCCAAATCGAATTCTTATGCTTTGTAAAATAGTTATTCTTTCCTTGTAAAAGAATATCTTTAGGTTTATAGATAGGCATATCTAACTCTAGCCTAGAATTTCCTTCTTTCATTCTTACGGGGTTTTCTATATATTTAAGATAAGAAATTAAAATAAATAATGAACTTATAACAAAAACATCAAAACTTGTAATCAAGTTTTCAAAAGGATTAATTATTAAGAAATTTAAAGCAATCATATTTTTAATTTAATTATTATCTAAAAAAACTCTCTGATTAAAACCAAACTCAAATTGAGTTATTCAATTTTTTTAACTACGGCTTTAGGTGCTTCTTTTCTTGTTCCATCAAAACCATCAACACCCCCTACAGTAGTATATTTCATTACATATTTTTTATCTGGAAAAATTCTTTTATAAGCACTTTGACACATCAATGTTGCTTCATGAAACCCACATAAAATTAATTTTAATTTACCTGGATATGTATTAACATCTCCAATTGCATATATACCAGGAATATTAGTTTGATAATCTAATGCATTATTTACTTTTATAGCATTCTTTTCAATTTCTAACCCCCAATCAGCAATAGGACCTAATTTTGGAGATAAACCAAACAGTGGAATGAAATGATCCGTAGGTAAAGTAAATGCTTCTTTATCTTTTTGTTCAACTATAACACCTTCTACCGTATCAGTACCAACGATTCCTTTTACTTCAGCTGGTGTTATTAACATTAACTTTCCAGCATCTTTTAACTCTTGAACTTTGTCAACAGAATCTAATGCTCCACGGAACTCATTTCTTCTATGAATTAAAGTTACAGATTTAGCTATATCAGTTAAGAATATTGACCAATCTAAAGCAGAATCACCACCTCCTGCAATAACTACGTTTTTATTACGATACAACTCAGGCTCCTTAATAATATATTCAACTCCTTTATCTTCAAAATCAACTATATTTGGAATAGGTGGTTTACGTGGTTCAAAACTTCCTAACCCACCTGCAATAGCAACTATTGGTGCTTGATGTTTAGTTCCTTTATTTGTAGTAACAATAAAGCTTCCATCATCTTGTTTTTCAATAGTATCTGCTCTTTCTCCTAAAGTAAACCCTGGCTCAAATTGTTTAATTTGCTCCATTAATTTATCTGTTAGGTCACCTGCTAATATTTCTGGGTAAGCTGGAATATCATAAATTGGCTTTTTAGGATATATCTCTGAGCATTGACCACCTGGTTGTGCTAAAGCATCAATTAAGTGACATCTAAGTTTTAGTAGTCCTGCTTCAAAAACCGTAAATAATCCTGTTGGTCCTGCACCTATAATTAATATGTCTGTTTGTATCATTTCTTTTACAAAAATATTCTTTTTTTATACTGAGATTCCTGTCTTAAAATATAAAGACAGGAATATTTTTTAAATAATTAAATGTTCAAATTTACAGTGTAAACTTAAATTAAAAACTGATTTATATCAGCCTATGCTACATTAATCACCTCTTTAATTTCTGGTGCATATTTTTTAATAGTAGCTTCAACTCCATTTTTCAAGGTCATTTGATTTACTGAACATCCACTACAAGCACCTTCTAATTGAACTTTAACTGTATTTTCTTCAATAGATAACAACTTAATATTTCCTCCATCACTTACTAAAAAAGGACGAATTTCTTCTAAAGCTTTCTCTACGTTATTTCTTGTTTCTGTTGCTGCCATAACTACTTATTTTGTACTACAACCACTCATTGTTGTTATTCTAACAACTTCTGTTGGTGGTAAATTTGCATTTCTTTTTAATAATTGTGAAACCATTTCTTTTGTAGCATTCGTAAATGCTTCAGCTAATGGTGTGTTTTCTTGTAATGCTACGGGATGACCCACATCACCTGCTTCACGAATACTTTGCACTAAAGGTATCTCTCCTAAAAAGCTTGTATCTATATCTTCTGCTAAATTTTTAGCTCCTCCTTGACCAAAAATATAATATTTATTATCAGGTAATTCCGCTGGTGTAAAATACGCCATGTTTTCAACAATTCCTAATACTGGTACATTGATGCTTTCTTGTTTAAACATTGCTACTCCTTTTTTAGCATCAGCTAATGCAATGTTCTGTGGAGTACTAACTACAACTGCTCCATTAATTGGTACAGCTTGAACTATTGATAAATGTACGTCTCCTGTTCCTGGAGGCAAATCAATTAATAAGAAATCTAGCTCTCCCCAATCTGCATCAAATATTAATTGATTTAATGCTTTTGAAGCCATTGGGCCTCTCCAAATAACTGCTTGATTAGGATCTGTAAAAAAACCTAAAGACAATAATTTTACTCCATAATTCTCAACAGGCTTCATTTTTGAACGACCTTTAACATTTACAGCTAATGGTTTTTCTTGAGCTACATCAAACATTAAATGTTGCGAAGGCCCATAAACATCGGCATCTAAAACACCTACTTTAAATCCCATTTTTGCTAATGAAACTGCCATATTTGAAGTTATAGTAGACTTCCCTACACCACCTTTACCAGAAGCTATAGCTATTATGTTTTGAATATTTGGAATTTCTTTCCCTCTTATTTGATTTGGGTTTTCTTTAGGCGCTACCTCAACCTTTACGTTTACTTTAACATCTATCTTTTGATCTACATGCTCATGAATTGCTTTCATGATTTCAACTTCCATTTTCTTCTTTGCTTGTAAAGATGGATTATTGATAGTAACATCTACTATTACCTCTTCACCAAAAGTTACAACATTAGTTACATTTTCGTTTTCTACTAAACTTTTACCTTCTCCTGGTGCAGTTATTGTTTCTAACGCTTTGTATATATCTTGTTTTTTAAAACTCATTTTGTCATTAACTTTATACAACTAGCTTTAAACAGGTTGTTTATATCTATTTTATCTCAGCTACAAAGATACGTTTTAGCCCTTAGAAAATAAAGTGTTTAAATTAGGAATATTTATAAGGCAATAAGTAGTATTTATATAGCTTATCATCTTATTTTAACTCAATTCTTCTGAAGGATTCCAAAATACATTTTTGAAATTTTGTATTTGACTATCAACAACTTCAACTCCTTCACTTTCTAACAACTGTTGCATTAAATTAGTACCATCAAAATGATGTTTCCCCGTGAGCAATCCTTTTCTGTTAACAACTCTATGTGCTGGAACTTCTTCTTTTTGATTACTGGAATTATTCATTGCCCACCCAACCATTCTTGCAGATCTAGCCGCTCCCAAATAGGTAGCAATGGCTCCATAACTTGTTACTCTTCCATAAGGGATTAAACGTGCCACATCATACACTCTTTCAAAAAAATTATCTGATTTACTCATGCTTTAAAAATACGATATTAAAAAAGAGTACGAGGCAACTAAACCCATTACAACTCCAATAAAAACATTAAAAAACTTTACTACTCTTAATAAACTGTTTTCAAATTTATTAACTAAAAAGATATAACTAGACAGTACTAAAAAAACTCCTAACAAGGATCCTAGTCCAAAAAAAATAATTGAACTTATTGTTTTCATTAACCATCCATACATTATAAAGAAATTGTATTCTACAATAAAAAAAGGGATCGCAAACATATTTATTAAAGACAACATTACCCCTAAAGAAAAACTGTTTTTAATACGTTTTTTATTTTGTGATGTACCTCCAGAAAGTCCTTTTTTAATAAAAAAAAATGACAGAATTAAAAAAACTATTGCAGCGGTTTTTTTTATATTAATTATTAATTCTGGGAATTCATTCAAAAATGATGCTAACTTAACTGCTAAAAACAATTGAAAAACTACAATTAGCAAAACCCCAAAAATAAATTTACGCGCTTCACTTTTGTTTTTTTCTAACCTTATTTTACTTGCAGTAATATTTAGCATACTCGGAGACATGTAACCAATGTAAGATGTTACAAAACCAAGAACCAAATTAGACAAAATCATTTCTAGAGTGTTTTTAATACTTTACCCTAAATTTGACGTATGTTATTGGTTTTCCTTTCTCCAAATATTGTTTTTCGTAAAAGGTTTGAGTTCCTGTTACCTCTTCTGGTGAGTAATAATCTTTATATACATCATGGTTCGCATGTAAAATCTCATGCCCTTCACCATGTAATAAACCCAATGTATAACCGTGCATAAATTCACTATCAGTTTTTAAATTAATAGTTCCTTCTGGCTTTAATATATGGTTGTATTTTTTTAAGAATTCAGAATTTGTTAAACGATGTTTTGTTCGTTTATATTTAATTTGTGGATCTGGGAAGGTAATCCATATTTCATCAACTTCGTTTTCAGCAAAAATAAAATCGATTAACTCTATTTGTGTTCTAATAAAGGCAACATTTCCCATGTTGTTTTCAATAGCCGTTTTAGCACCTCTCCAAAATCGAGCTCCTTTAATATCAATTCCGATAAAGTTTTTATCTGGATTTTTTTCAGCTAATGCTATCGTGTACTCACCTTTTCCACATCCTAATTCTAAAACGATAGGATTTTCATTTTCAAAAAAGCCATTCCATTTCCCTTTATATTGGAAATCACCTATTACTTCTTCTCTTGTAGGTTGAATAACGTTAGGAAACGTATCATTTTCTTTGAAACGTTTTAATTTGTTTTTACTTCCCAATGTATGTAGAAATTAAGCTTTGTCTTCTATTCCTTCATTTTTGAAACGTAAAGATTCTTTCATCCAATACGCTAATAAAACGATAAGAACTAGTAAGAACACCCAGTTTATAAGGTTAGAGGTCCACCAACCTGCATCTCCTTTTGCTACTTCTAAGCGTAACCATCTAAACGGTGTTAATATGAACTCAAAAAAATCTCCTATTAATCTAAAAATATTTAAACCTAACATAACTTGATTATCTTTACGTTTGCAAAAATATAAAAAGAATCGATGTTAGCCAATTTTTTCAGTAAATCTAAGCCTGTAAATTTTATAGTGCTTTTTCTACTTTTTTTGAGTTACTATTTTGTAACCTTATTTTCAAGGGACATTACACTTTTTTCTATTAGTAAAGAACTCTTTTTATTCATGGTTCTTTTTTCTATTTACATATTCATCATCTCTAAAAATGAAGTAACGTTCGATAATTCTTTTGCTTTTCTCTTTTATATTATACTAATAGGTTTTTTTATAAATAACCTTACTATAAATAAGGTTTTTTATGCCAATTTAACCATATTACTTTTTTTAAGAAAAGTGTACAGTTTACAATCTTCTAAGAATATTTTTCATAAACTTTTTGATGGTGGGCTTTGGTTAGGTATTTCTTTTATAATAGAGCCTTTCACATTGCCTTTTGCCCTATTACTTTATGCATCAACATACCTTCACCAGCGTTTTACTTATCAAACATTATTAACTCCTGTTTTAGGATTTATCTCTCCTGTTATTTTATATTTCACCTATTGTTTTTGGTATAATGTTTTAGAAAACTTTTTTCTACTTTTTTCTTGGAAGGCTCCTTCTGACTTTAGCTTATATTTAGAAAACGATTATTTATTTCCTATTGTTTTTATTGGTCTTTTTACATTATTCGCCATATTATTAAAAACTCCAAAAGCTTTGGCTGTTCTTAATCGTTTTAGAAAAAATTGGATCTTAGTTTTATTTCATCTTATTGTATCTGGAGCTGTATTTGTTTTAATACCAAACAAATCAGGTATTGAATTTTTATTTTTATTATTTCCTACATCCGTTATTTTAGCTAATGGACTAGAAATATTTCAAAAAAAATGGTTTGCTGATATTTTCATTATAGTATTTGTAATTGCTTCAATCACTGTGTTTTTTCTATAACTTTACATTTTAACTCCAAATGCTAAATCACCAGCATCACCTAAACCAGGTACTATGTAGCCTTTTTCATTTAAATTTTCATCAATAGCTGCTATCCATAAATCTGTATTATCAGGAAAATACTTTTTTATATAATCAACACCTTCAGACGATCCAATAACTGAAACTATATGTATTTTTTTAGGGGTTCCATACTTTTTAATAGCATCATGAACAGCTACTAAAGACTTACCTGTTGCTAGCATTGGGTCAATTAACAATAATGTTTTATCGTTTATAGATGGCGAAGCAAAATACTCTACTACAATTTCAAATGCTTCATCACTATTTGGATGATGTCTATAAGCAGAAATAAAAGCATTTTCTGCATCATCAAAATAATTTAACAAGCCGTTATGAAGAGGTAATCCTGCTCTTAAAATTGAACACAATACCACATCATTTACCGGAATCTCTTTTTTCTTTTCACCAAGCGGTGTTGTTGTTGTTTTTGATGAATAATCTAGTTTTTTACTTAACTCATATCCTAATATTTCTCCTATTCTTTCAATATTTCTTCTAAAACGCATTGCATCTTTTTGAACTGAAACATCTCTTATTTCTGATAAGAACTTGTTTAAAATAGAATTTTCTTGAGATATGTGGTGTATTTTCATAAAAAACAGATTTAACGCTAAAGTACAAAAAAGAAAGCTTTACTATTAACTAGTAAAGCTATTAAAACATATCGTATTTTCTTTTAAAATCTATACCCTACTCTAAAGCCTAAGTCTACTCCAGTTCCTCCTTCATTAAAATCAAAATCATAAACATATCCTACTCCAACCGAAAATTCATATTCAAAATTTTTAGCAAAACTTCTTCTTAATCCCCATTTTGGAATCACTGTAATATGATTATGTACATAACTATTGTAATTTGAAATTGTAAATAAATTAGGGTTATAACTTGTTTTTAAACTAAAATAGTTACCGTTATTATTTGCTGTTTTTTTATTAAGTTTTGTTCTTCTATTTAAATTATAATAATATCTAGGTTCTACAGAAATTGTAGGAAATAAAATATAACCTGTTTTTGGATAAGAAGTTCCTCCCCAAATGCCCATATTTAAACCTAATTCTGTTCTTAAACTTATAGCATTTGATAGTTTTGCTTCATTGTAGCCCCAAATTCCAAATAAACCTGCTTGAACACCAAATATTGACTTTTCTACAGAAACTTCTTTCTCTTGAGAAAAAGACGAAATACTTAACACGGTAGCGATTAAAAATATTAATTTGTTTTTCATAATAGTAGTAATTTGTAGATTTAAATAGGCTGTAATTAAACAATAACTATACCATAAAAAATTAAAAAATATATTTATTGAGTTCTATTTTTCTCATCTTCATTACCAAAACCTCTCTTATTTTCTTTTACTTTTCTATTTCCAAAATCATACGATATTCCCAGTTGAATACTCCTTGAACTTGGATTATTAAAATATGTTTGTTTTATTCCATTTACAATAGATTCATAATTGTTTAAACTAGCAGTATTTAAAATATCATTTGCAAAAATTGACATTTTTATATTACTTTTCTTAAAGTTATGTTGTAAACCAAAAGACAAGTTATACATACGGCCAACACTATATAAACCAGTACTAATTTTTGAATTATACCAAGAGTTAACTTGTAGTTTTGTGTTTTCAGAAAGCAAAAATGTATTATTTGATGAAACACGTACTCCAAATCCATTTTTAGGTTGTGAACCGACTTCTTTAGTAAAAGTAGTTTTATACCCCACAAAAGTTATATTGTTTTGACTTTCCCACCAAGATATTTTATTATATGAAAAACTTTCTGTGAAACCATAATTATATTGATTATAATAATTCTGCCTTGTTACTATTTGAGTTTGGTTAACTTCATTTGAAGTAAATACAGTACCTCTTCCTTCATTTGTTCTATTAAAAAAAACACTAGAAATTAAATTTCTCTTATACGAATGTGAAAGCTCAAAGCTATCCGTAAAAGAAGGTTTCAAAAAAGGGTTTCCTTCACTATAACTATTATCACTAACATATACTCTAAATGGATTCAAATTACCAAAAGAAGGTCTACTTATTCTTTTACCGTAAGAAAAGTTAAAGTTATTAAAGTCATCCTTTGAATAGGATATATAAAGAGTAGGAAATAATTTAGTGTAGTTATTATTATTTATCTGATTAATTGTCAAGTTCATTCCTTCCGTTATAGTATTTTCTATTCTTAAACCAAATTGTAACTCTAACTTATCATTTAATTTAGTATTTCCTGATATGTAACCTGCATAGTTATTCTCATTATATTTAAATTCATTTGAAATATTTTTATCTAACACAGGAACTCCTGTAATCGTATTAAAAAATAAAGCATTACTAGTAGAACTAACAAAACTAGCTTTTACTCCGAATGACAAGTTCACCTTATTAAAAGGGTATTCTACATCTATTTTTGAACTAATATTTTTAATTTCTTGAGTTGATAAGTTTAATCCTGCTGAATTTATTCCTATAAATGAATTATTCCCATCAAAAGTTTCTGTAATAAAATCACGTTTTTTATCAGAAACATATTCAAAATAATCAACATCAAAAGATATATTTTTCTTAGAGTTGTCAAACTTTTTTATTCCATAAAAATTAAAACTGTTATTTGTGTTTTTAATATCAAAATCACCCTTATTTACCAATCTCTTTTCTAATTGATTATTTGAATTATAAATACTCGATGTGGTTGTTGGTAGGTAATCAGGCTGGCCAAAATTACCTAAATACTGTACTCCTAAAGTAAATGTTTTTGATACTTCATAATCAACTAAAAAACGTCCAGAATAATTATCTTTTTTTGACTTATTATCAACTTCAATATCCCAAAAATTTGATGGATAAGTAATTTGCAAGTTTTCATAATTCAGAAAACTTCCTTTGGTAACATTTATACTAGCCGTCAATGAAATCTTATTTTCATTTAAAAAAAAACTATTTCTAAGACTAGCATAATTATACTTATTCTGATTATACGTTAAACTTGTAGTGTTTTTCCAAGAGTTTTGTGCCCCTTTTTTTAAGATAATATTAATTAAGCCTCCATTTCCTGCTGCTTCATACTTTGCTGGCGGATTAGTTATAACTTCGACACTCTTTATCTCATTAGCTCCTAACCCACTTAAAAAATCAATTAACTCTTCCCCTCTCAAAGGTGAAATTCGTCCATTTATCATTATTCTAGAAGCACCTTTTCCTATAATTTCTATAGCCCCATTCTGAACTTGTACTCTTGGTGAAACTTTTAAAATATCAACACCATTTCCAGTAGAAGCTATAATACTCTTTTCTACATTAAAAACTAACCTATCTACTTTTCTTTGAATTACTCTTTTTTTTGTTTTTACAACAACCTCATCTAATGTTTCAGCATCTTCATTTAAAGTAATTATTCCTAAGTTTAAATTTTTAGTAACAATCAATTGTTTACTCCAACTTTCATAGCCCAAAAAAGAAATATGAATTGTATAAGTTCCTTCTTTTACTTTAACACTAAATTTTCCATTATCATCAGTTGTAGCTCCAGCTATTATTTTATTTGTACTGTTTTTTATAATAACATCAGCAAATGCAATATTTTCTGTAGCATCTTTTACAGTACCTACAATTGTTTGAGAAAATGTATTTATTGATACAAATACTAAAAAAGTTAAAATTAAGCGTCTCATTTTATTTTGTTTTTATTTTGATGAGACAAAAGTGCACAAGTGTATAAACCTATACGACCGAAAACGCAAAGTCGAACTGATTTACACTAAAAAAATCAGTTCGACTATTTTTTAAAAACGTTCGACTTTACGTTAAACCCTTAATTTACAGAAGATTTCCTGTATTGAGTTGGTGTTAATCCTGTATGTTTTTTAAATGCGGTATTAAAAGATGATTTTGAATTAAAACCAACTTCATATAAAATTTCAAGCACAGTTTGTTTGCTTTTCGAAGTATCTTTTAAAATACGTTTTGCTTTTTCTATACGATATTCATTTACAAAATCGAAAAAGTGTTGTTTTAAATCTTGGTTTATTAATACCGATAATTCTCGCATAGGTATTTTTAATTGTTCGGCAAGATTTCTAATAGTTAAAGAAGGGTTTAAATAAGGTTTTTCTTCATCCATATAATCTTTCAATAGCTTAATTTGTTGATTATTTTTAGCTTCACCACCTACATTATCTTTCATTTCTTTTGATGTATTTAAGTTTACATCAACTCCTCTAAATAATTTAGGAGAATTTAACGCCTTAAACACCAACCAGAATATAAAAAACACTCCAAAAAGCAGAGTAACTATCCTAAGTACATCGGTAGTTTCCGAAGAATAAAATTCCCTAGAAACGTTTTTAATAACTGTGATAATTTGTCCTATGGTTAATAAAATTAATAATTGCTTAAGCCAATTGTAATTTTTAAAAGCATTTTTATCTGTATAATTTTCAAGCAATAATTTTCGATATCTAATCACATAATATATTTCAGAAAACAGATAAGCTAGAGAGACTAAATATCCAAAAACATTTAAAAATTTTCCTTCCGGTTTTTCATCATAACTATTAAAAAAATCAAGCTTAGTAGCATTATCTGCTAAAAAAAAGTTTGGCATTAAAACTATTATACCTAATAACCAAGGAACAGCATAAATTAAGTGTATTTTTTTTAACTTGAAATTTGAATAAATAATTGATAAAATATATAGAAAAAGTAATGGGTCTTTAAAACTCGAAATCTTTATTCGTAACATTTCTATTGCTAATGGCAGCTCTATAAAGTTTGAATAAAAAAAAGCACTGATATCAATTGCTGTAACTACTAAAAAAGCAGCCAAAAGATAATTACTTATCTTTTTT
Organism: Tenacibaculum sp.; assembly: GCA_042093175.1. Classification (GTDB taxonomy): domain Bacteria; phylum Bacteroidota; class Bacteroidia; order Flavobacteriales; family Flavobacteriaceae; genus Polaribacter. The sequence goes on from JBELFC010000005.1 coordinate 46,489, forward strand.
TCGGTTTTAACTGTAAATAAGAAAACAGAAAAAAACAGAAAAAGCAATACTATAATAATACCTAAAACACTTATAATCGATGAATTATCCATGATTCAATTTACTTTTCTATATTTTAAAAACATTCAACTCAAATATAGCTCTTATTCTTTTTTATAAAATCAACTTCTTATAAATTCTAATAAAGTTTCAAGCAATTCTGTCTTATTTTCAATATGACTCATATGCCCATTAGCTAGTACCTTCAAATCTGTATTGGTTCTTGTCGCTTCTCTTTTTATAGATTCATAATTTAAAACAGGATCTTCTTTACCTGCAATAATTATTCTTTTTGGTATTAGTTCTAAAACTTCTTCACTATTTTTTCGTGATCGCATGCCTTCATTGGAAGCCATATAACCTCTTATAGGAGTTTTTAGAGCCTCATTTAACACTTTTTCTATTTCATTAGAAAAAAGCTCTTTTGATGTTGAAGCAAATAAATTATTTATTGCCATTTTAACCATCATATTAAAGTTCTTCCGAACTATTTTATTGGCTTTTTCTCGAATTTCTTTTCGTTCATCATCATCAGCTTGTGCTGAAGAGTTCATTAAACAGATGCCTTTAACATTCTTAAGATATTTATTAGCAAATGCTAATGAAACATATCCTCCCATAGAATGCCCTACAAAAATAGCCTTACGAATTTTCAAATGGGTTAACACTTGCTTTACTGCTTCGGCCATATCTTCCATAGTATGTACATACCCTAAGCAATCTGATTTTCCATGCCCTAATAGGTCAACAGAGACAACACGGTTTCTTTTAGAAAGTTCTTCAGTAATTCCATTCCACATGGTTGAATTCTCTAAAAACCCATGTAATAAAACTACTGTACTACCTTTTCCTTTATCTGTATAAAAAATATTTACTCCCTTATATACTACAATCATTTTTAACTTATCTTCGGCAAAGATAGCCTCATTGTAGCAATAGGCAGAAATAATTAGTACTCAAAATGAATAAAACAAAAGAAATTCTCGTTACAGGTTTTGCACTATTTTCACTTTTTTTTGGAGCAGGAAATTTATTATTACCTCCTCTTTTAGGTTACAATGCAGGTGATAATTGGTTTTGGGTAACCCTTGGTTTTATGATTACTGCTGTTGTAATTCCCATTCTTGGAATTTTAGCACATGCTAAGCTACAAGGTACTTTATATGACCTTGGAAAAAAAGTATCTCCTACTTTTAGTTTACTATACTGCGTTATTATTTATATTATTTCAATAGCTATTCCATCACCCAGAACTGCCTCTGCAACTCATGAAATTGCTATTCATCCTTTTTTTGGAACAAGCCCTTTGATAACTAGCTGTTGCTATTTTGCCTTAGTATTAATCTTTGTTTTAAATAGGTCAAAAGTTTTAAACCTAGTTGGTAAATACTTAACTCCTTTTATTGTACTTATTTTAGTGCTAGTTATTGGTATTGGATTGTTTTCTAGTGATATGATCATGAATCCTAGTATGTTCAAAACCCCTATTGTTAGCGGTTTACTAGAAGGATATCAAACTTTTGATGCCATTGGAGCCGTAGTAGTTGGTGGTGTTGTTATAATTTCTTTAAATTTAAAAGGGTACAGCTCTTATACAGATAAAAAAGAGCTAATTAAAAAAGCTGGATTTATTGCTGGAACTGGGCTTTTTATAATATATGCTGGTTTAATTTCGGTTGGTGCTTTTTATGGCTCTGAAATATTAGTTGACGGTACTTTAAGTAGCGATATGCAAAGAGCTAATTTATTGCGAGGAATTAGCATAGCAACGCTAGGTAATATTGGCGCTGTATTTTTAAGTGTTTTGGTTGCTTTAGCTTGCTTTACTACTGCAGTTGCAATAATTACTGGAACTGCCGATTACTTTAAAGGGTTGTTTAAAAACTCACAAAAAGCATACGTTATTACAGCGGTTATTAGTTGTTTATTTGGGGTTTTAGTTGGACAATTAGATTTTCATTCTATTATTATAATAGCTCTTCCTATACTAATGTTTATTTATCCAATTACCATTGTATTGATTTTATTAAATATAGCCCCTAAAAAACTAGCCACTCCTATTGTTTTTAAAATCGTTGTTTTAGTTACCTTTATTTTTAGCATTCCTGATTTTCTCCAATTTATTATTGATAAAAAACAATTGGTAAGTGTAACTAACTTAATTCCTTTTTCTAAACATCATTTAGGATGGGTAGTTCCTGCTATTTTGAGTTTTATTTTAGTCAATCTTATAAAAACATCAAAAGAAATTAACTAAAAAATAATGTTTTGTAATAAATAAAAAAGTCCACATTCGTGGACTTTTTTTATTTGTTTCCTGATGATTTTCTTAGAATCTGTATCCAACATTAATACCAACTCTTGGTACAACTGAATAGGAATCAGATGAAAACATATTTCTCCCTAAACCAGCATACGCTCCTACTACCAAACCTCCATTAGATACATATTTCGATCCTACTGCAACTCCTAAAGCTCCATCAGTATATTTTTTATATCCAATTGTTTTTCCTCCAGCTTCAATAGCTGTTTCTCCAGAGTTTATTCCTAAAAATATTTCTCCAAAATGATTCCAGTTACGATTCGTTGTAAAATAATGACGAAAATATGGCGTAAACATTTCATTTTCATTATATCTAAAATCTGAACTCTTTTTTTCAAAATTAAACAACGCTGATATACCAACTGATGACTGTTCACTTAAATAGTATTCATACGACACTTCTAAAGTTTTCATTACTAAAGCATCTGCTATATCTACCTTTATTTCTTGCTGTGCATTTGCAAATGAGCTGATAAAAATTACAGCTGCTAAAATTACTTTCTTCATGTATAAATTTTTATTAATTAATATAATGTTGTTACTATGCAATTATAATACCACAAACTTACTTAAAAAATAGCTTTTAATTGTACAGTACCCGTATGTATTGCACTAGAATTCTTACTTTTTCTACCTAAATAAGATACTGATAAATTTAAAACAGATGTTAATTTTTGATTCAATTGTAAGTTCCAGGTATAGTTCCTACCAATTTGGAGCCCTTCTAACATTTGATACCCTACTGGTGAATTTGAATTCCCTGTAAAATCATTTAAAAACATAGCAGTATCGGCACTAATTTGATTCTTTCTTGAACTTATAAAAAAATAAGAAAGTCCTATTTTTTGCTGCTGTAGCTTTTCAAAATTCAACATATTGTTTTCTTTGTTCTTATAATGATAAGAAACTGAAAAACGATGGTCTTTATTGTATAAAAATGTAAATTTAGGTTGTAATTCTTTTACTGAAATTTGATAATTTCTATTTGCTAAGTTTTCTGTTTTTAATTTATTTTCTCCTACAGATCCTTTTGTTTCAAATAACCAGAATTTTGTTAGTTTATGTTGAAATTCTAATTGATGTATAAATGAATTTCCTTCTTGATTTCCCACAGAGAACTGTTGTTTGTTTTGCGATTTACCAAATGTATAAGTCCAACTATAATCCTGAAGGTTTCTATTAAAGTAAAGACTATTTCTAAAGTTAAAATTTAGCCCTAATAACCCATCACCAGATGTATTGAAAGGATTCCAATTAAAACCACTTCCAGCTCGTAAACGTTCGTTATCAATAGTTACATACGTTTGATTATAAAAATGTGAAAGTGCTTTTTTAAATCCCTTTTTACTAACCCATTGTTTAGGGTTTAAAGTAATGGATTGTTTCCATTTTACACGTTGAGTAGCAAGAAATCGTATATTGGGTAACGCTATTCGTAAATAAGTGGCTTGGTCTTGAAATTGCGCTATTTCAAACTCATTAAACTGTTGTTCTCCATCATTATTATAATCTATCCAAGTATAAAATCCTTGCCCTGGCTCAGTTTTTACATATATAAAATCTTGTCGTGCTATATTACCTGATGATGTTTCATAAGCCGTTCCTAAAGTTAAAAAGTTTTTAAAAAATCGTTGATTATATAATATTCTAGAATTCAATGTTGTTTCATTATCAGCTAATTTATTTTCTGTAAATCTATAATTAGCATAGAGTGATAAATTTGTAGTTGCATTCTGTATTATTTTACTATTAATATAAAAAGTTTTACGGTTATTAATTTGTGTAAATGCATTACTCTTTATACTATCATTTGTTCTATAATTCACACCAAATTTCGCAAATACTTTAGTACTATCACCAATTCCATAATATCCTTCATACTCCTTAAATTGATGACTTGTTATATCAAAATCATTAGTAGCTGTTTCTTTCTTTTCATTGGTTTCAAAATTCACAAAACCCCCTAACCATGATTTATCAAAACTATGTTCAACTTTTGATTGCCACCTAAAAAAATTATCTTTTCTAGTATTTGTACTATTTTTTAACCAACTCCCATTGACCGATACACTGGTACTATCAAATTTTACCTTTGATTGAAGAGTATGTTTACTTCCTGAAAAATTATTACTAAACTTTAAATGATGAAATCCATAAGAAATAGTAGTGTTTTTATTTTTTTGAGCAGTTAAAACAGTTCCTATTTCATATTGATTTCCTGTTGGATTGTCTAAATTCCAATTTCTATTAAATTCTACCGCTTGAAATCGTTGTACTGTTTGAAAATTATTTTCAATAAACTTGTAGTTCACATCACTGGTAATTTTCCAGTCCTTATCTAACAATCGTTGATTCCATCCAATCTTAGTAGCTAATCTCTTATTTTTAGAATCGTCAATGTTTGAAAATAGATTCACATCATTATCACTAAACGCTAGTTCAGCTTGTATCGTTGTTTTGTCTGAAGGTGAATACTTTGAGTTTACAACAGCTACTTGTAGTTTTGAAGGAGCTACTAACTGAACTACGGGATTATAACTTCCTTGGTTTTTACCTAGATATTTATAAATAGTTCCAATAGCAATGGTTTTATCAACAACATAATCTCCTTTACTAGCTCCTACATTTGAAAAAACTACCGAAAACACCTCATCATTCTCATTAGTGGTATATTCAAAAACCTCATTTCCACTGATTATTGTTTTTTTATACTGAATTCTATTAACAGAAAACTCATCTGCAAAAAAACTAGGCGCCATCATTTTAGTTATATCATTACCTGCATTCGCTAAAATTTGTTTTTGAGCATCTGTAAGCGCTTGTTGTATGGGTTGACTTTTGGCATCGTTTTCATTATAAAAATAACCAGCTATTGAAAAATTATCGCTTTTATATTGAGCTTTTTCATAAGTAATAAATCTTGTGTAGTTTCTATCAGAATATTGAAATTCAACACGAACACGCATATCATTAGTTATAGGATAGGTTGTATTAAATCTAATTTCTGCTAAATTATAATCAATAGTATAGTCTTTATTTTCTCCTCTTTGCAACAACACTCCGTTTACAAACACCTTATCACTCCCAGAAACAATAATAATACCTGATTCATTATTTGATCCGAAAATTTTATACGGCCCTTGATTTCCTTCAATACCAACAAAATTAAATGACGAAAACCTACCACGAACAATAGCACCAGATGCTAAAACGTTAGTACTTTCACTTAAATTAGCTCCTACCTCAACTCCTGAAACCTGCTTGTTGAAATTCAAAAAGTAACTGTCTTTATTCTCTAAACTTACATCTCCTCCTTTAACTCTCCAGTTCTTACTGTATAGTTCAACAAAAATCCGATCAAAATCAGTGATTTTTTGTGAATACCCATTTTGTTGTAACGGAATGTTAGTGTCGAAAATATTTGCTCTAATCCCTACTTTATCTGACAACTTCCCAGAAATTGTTAAATCTAACGATGAATTTGTTACTGCATTTTGGTTGTTCCCTCCAGTAACACCTCTAGTAATAAACCCTTGTGTAGTTAAACCATCAAAAAAGCGAACATCCGAAGCTTTTTTATTCGTAGTTTCACTATATAATTTCCCTGTATTTTTAGTGTTTTCTACAATTAATCGTTTGTCAAAAGGAGAATACTCTTTTGTTATAAACTCGGGATATCGATAATATTCAATGGTTATTTCTGAATACTTTTCTTTATCAATAATTAGTTGAGACAACCCAAAATTAACTTTATAACTTGATGGATCTATGAGTTTCCCTTCTTTAGAAAGAAGCTTAAAATTTGTTGGATTAATACTTACACTATCAATTTGAACCGTATCCTTTTTTATTAGTATTTTTTTTAAACGAAATTCTTTTGGTTTTGTTTGTGCATATGCAACAACACCGATTAAAAAACACAAAACACAAAAGATTTTTTTGATCATACCTTAACAACGTAGTATCAGCAAAAATAGTTTAAAATTAAATATGATAGTTAGAATACAAAATCATCTAAACAACCATTCCAGTGCTTACTCTATACAAACTGAAAAGCATCACTATCTTCTAAAAAACGGAATTTATCTCTATAATTATTTTGTACTTCCTTATCTAACTCAACAATTAAAATCAATTCTTCTCCTTTATCATTCTTAACTAAGCAATTCCCCAAAGTGTCATAACAAACGGTATTTCCCGAATACTCATAATTATTTGCATCAACCCCAACTCTATTCACCCCTATAGTGTAACTCATATTTTCAATAGCCCTTGCTTTTAACAAAGAATCCCAAGCATTAATTCTAGGCTTTGGCCAACTAGCAATATACAGAAGTAAATCGTAGTTATTTGTGTTTCTTGCCCAAACAGGAAAACGTAAATCATAACAAATTAATGGGCGGATTCTCCACCCTTTAAACTCAATTAAAATATTGTTTTGACCAGCAGTATATGTTTCATGCTCTTTTGCTAACGTAAATGTATGTTTCTTATCATATGTTTCAATCTCTTCAGATGGGTGAACAAAAAGAAGTCTATTAAAATAATGTTCATTCTCTTTAATTATAATACTCCCTATTACAGCTACATCTAAAGAACTTGCTATTCCTTTCATCCATTGTACGGTTTCACCTTCCATAGTTTCAGCATTTTCACTAGCATTCATAGTAAACCCTGTAGAAAACATTTCTGGGAGAATAATCACATCTACTTTTGATGTAATTCCTTTTATTTTTTCTTCAAAAAACATTCTATTTGCTATAGGATCTTCCCAAACTAAATCTGATTGAATTAATGCTACACTAAGCTTTTTTGTCATTTTATTTTGATTGAAATGAGGTGTTTTATATCTCAAAAATAAGATAAAAATTGTACTTTGCTCCTATATAATTAGCCAATGCAATCATTTATTTCTGATACATTAGATAGTATTTTAAAAACAACCAAATCATTTGAAGATGTTGAGTTTATACTACCTTCTCAAAGAGCAGGAGTATTTGTTAAAAAAGCATTGAAAGATAAAATTTCTACTGGTTTTCTACCTAAAATAAGTAATATTGGTGATTTTATAGAGGATGTTTCTGGAATGAAGAAAGCAGATTCTGTTCAACTACTATTTTATTTCTATTCCATTTATAAAAAAGAAGAACCGAAACCCGACACCTTTGATGTTTTTTCTTCCTGGGCTTTTACCGTATTACAGGATTTTAATGAAATAGATCAACACTTAATAAATGCACGTGAAATTTTTGTGTACTTAAGAGATATACATCGCTTGAGAAAATGGTCAGTTTCTGGAACATTCCAAGAAACAGAATTGATGAAAGATCATTTTGCTTTTATGGAGAAACTACATAAGCTTTATACCATTTTTTATGAGTTTTTAATTTCGGAAAAGAAAGGATATCAGGGTGTAATCTATAGAGAGTCTGTAAAATTAATTGATGATTATATTCTAAAAAACAAAAAAAAGAAATTCTTTTTTATAGGTTTCAATGCATTAAATGCTGCTGAAGAGTTGCTCTTTCAAAAAATGTTAGAAGCCAAAAACACTGAGGTATACTGGGACATTGACCAAACTTTTTATGAAAGTAACCACCAAGCTGGAAGCTTTATTAGAAAATACAAAACCCGATGGAAATATTATCAAAAGAACCCTATACAAACAGTTGCGACACATTTTTCATCTCCAAAGAATATTCAAGTAATTGGAGCATCAAAAAACATAACACAAATAAAATATGCAGGAGAATTATTATCAAAATTTTCTAGCCACAACAATACAGCATTAGTATTAGCAGATGAATCTTTACTTCCAATAACCTTAAATTCATTACCTGAAAATGTTGACGCAATAAATATTACAATGGGATATCCATTAAAAGATGTTCCTACCACAAGTTTATTACTAATTATTTTTCAACTTTTTATAAATCAAGAAAAATTACAAAAAAAAGAACATCACCTTTTTTATTATAAAGATGTAATAGCTTTACTAAAACACCCCGCTATATATCAATTATTATATATTGAAGAACATAATATTGCAGACAGTATTTCTGAAGTAATTGTAGCAAGCAATACAACATTTGTAAATCAAGAAAAAATTACTGAGTTTTTTGCCCAGATACCCTTAGAAACAAAAAATGTTATTTTACCTCTTTTTAACCCTTTTACTACTGTTGATGACTTTTTATCACGTATTTTAAATGTTATTATTGTTTTAAAAGAAGTTGCTAATGAGTTAGAAAAAGAATACTTATATCGTTTTTTTACTGCATTTATACAATTACAAAACTTACATGACACCTTTAATTATATTCAAGATTTAAAAACACTTCAACAATTTTTTAAACAACTTATACAATCTGAAAGTTTATCCTTTCAAGGAGAACCTTTACAAGGGTTACAACTAATGGGAGTATTAGAAACTCGTGTACTAGATTTTGAAAACGTAATTATTACCTCAGTAAATGAAGGAGTTTTACCAGGTAATAATCAACAAAATTCTTTTATCCCTTTCGATGTAAAAATAGAATTTGGATTACCTACCTATAAAGAAAAAGATGCACTTTTTTCATATCACTTTTTTAGATTGCTACAACGTGCCAAAAACATATACATCTTATACAATACAGAACATGATGTTTTTGGAAGTGGAGAAAAAAGTCGTTTCGTTACGCAGTTAGAAATGATGAGAGGTGACTTAAAAGAAGAAATTATAAGTCCTAAAATAATCACAACCGTAACCCAACAAAAAGAAATAGCAAAGAACGAAGAAGTCATAGGTAAATTAAGAGAACTAGCTAAGAAAGGGATATCTCCATCAGCCTTAACCAACTATTTATATAACCCGATTGCTTTTTACAAACAAAAAATATTAAAAATAAAAGAGTTTGATGATGTAGAAGAAACTGTTGCTGCAAATACTATGGGAACTGTTGTACATGACACTTTAGAAGCTTTATACAAACCTTTTGAAGGTAAATTTATCACAGTAGAGAATATTACTAATATGCAACAAAAAACTAAAGAGTTAATTGTTTTTTATTTTTCAGAGCATTTTAAAAATGGAGACATTAGCACTGGTAAAAACCGATTAATTTTTGAAGTTGCTAATCGTTTTGTTATTAATTTTTTAAAACAAGAAAAAGAACTTCTTAAGGACGATAGTAACCAGTTAAAAATAATTGCTACTGAGCAAACATTAGCTTCAGAAATAACCATTGATGGATTTAACTTTCCAATTAAAATTCATGGCCAGGTTGATAGAATTGATGAATTAAATGGAGTCACTAGAATTATTGACTACAAAACTGGTAAAGTAGATGCATTAAACTTAAAAGTATTAGATTTTAGCTTATTACCTGAATTAAAATATCATAAAGCTATTCAAGTAATGTTATATACATTCTTGTATACACAACATACCAACTATGATTTTTCAAAACCATTAGAAGCTGGTATTATTTCATTTAAAAACTTAAAAAATGGTTTTTTAAAAATGAATTTTTCTTCAAATTACAAAACTCCTGACAATGAAATTACAGAAGAAAAATTGGAAGAATTTATGCATGAAATAAAAGAAATGCTAAAAGACCTTTACAACCCAGAAACTTCTTTTATTGAGCCTACAGATTTGAAGTATTAGATATTTAAAAAAGTAAATTTAGTCACTAAATATCCATATACACTACAACCCACGTTTGATTATTAAAATCGTAACGTACTAATTCTTCAAAACCAACTGCTTTATGCGCATTTATTGAACGAATATTTAAGGCATCTATTTCAGTAATTATACAATCATATGTAGCTGTAAAAGCATCTCTCATCTTTGCATACAAACCTCTAAAAACACCTTTTCCTCTATATTCTTTGCCAATACAAACCTGTCCCATAATAATATAATTACTATCAGATTTTATAGAATTATCTATTTCAGTAAACATAGGAGCTAAAACAGCTATTTCACCTCTAAATTTTTTAGACATAGATAAAGCATACCCAATAACATTTCCTTTATAGGTAGCAATACAATGCGCATGTACTTCATGCATGTCTTTTAATATTGCTAAATCATGTTGTACGGTAACAAAACCCTGCTCCTTTTTGTCAACTTCAGTTAAATTAACAGGTATATTTTCAGCTTGTAATGCTAATATTTGCTCTAGCTCTAATAGAGTTTCAGTTGTTTTAAATTCAATCATAAATTCACTTTTTAATGAAATATAAACTAGTTTGGATTTGTATTATTTTTATGGATGTGCATTTACCCATACTTCGCCATCAGAGAAGTATTCTTTTTTCCATATAGGTACAGTCTCTTTAAGGGTATCAATAGCATACTGACAAGCATCAAAAGCAGCTCCTCTATGCGGAGAAGAAACTGTTATAATAACAGGAATATCTCCAATAGTTAATAAGCCCTCAGCATGATGGATTGCTATTTTTTTTACTGAAAATTTTGTTAAGGCAATATTGGCTATCTTTTTCATTTCTTTTATAGCCATAGGCTTATAAGTAGAAAAATCTAACTGAGTTACTTCTTTATTTTTTGTAGCGTTCCTAACTGTACCTACAAATACAGCGATTCCTCCACAAGAAGGGTCTGCTACAAAATCATAACATTCTTGTAAATTTAGTTTTTCAGACAGTATTTTTACAGAAATAGTATCCATTCTTTTTTAACAAATATATAAGTTTGTTATTAAATCAAATTCTATTTTAATATAGTTTTAAATAGTTATTTTTGTTGAAGAAAAAGAACAGTATAAAAATAGTAAATATGTTTATTATAAACCTTACCTACAAAGCTCCTTTGAAAAAAATTGATCAATTTTTAGAAGCACACATACAGTTTTTAAATAAACAATATACAGATGGTTTTTTTTTAACATCAGGAAGAAAAGAGCCTAGAAACGGAGGAATTATACTATGTAAGGCAGAAAATAAAGATAAAGTTGAGCAAATTATAAAACTAGATCCTTTTAAAATAAATAATTTAGCAGAATACGAAGTAATTGAATTCATACCAACAAAAACTAATGAAGAACTTACGTTTTTAATAGAGCACTAAAAACTATTTGCTTTTTAAATACAATTTTTTTGACAAGAACAAACATACAATAACAATACATGAAAACACTAAACGATTATAATTTTGAAAACAAAAAAGCATTAATACGCGTTGATTTTAATGTTCCTTTAAATGATGTTTTTGAAGTTACCGATGACACAAGAATTCAAGCTGCAAAACCAACAATTATTAAAATATTAGAAGATGGAGGAAGCTGTGTACTTATGTCACATCTAGGACGTCCAAAAGGCGTTGAAGAAAAATATTCATTACGTCATATTGTAGAAACAGTAACTACTGTTTTAGGTGTAAAAGTTACTTTTGTTGAAGATTGTATTGGAGATAAAGTTGAAACTGCTATCTCAAATTTAAAAGCTGGAGAAGTTTTATTATTAGAAAATTTACGTTTCTATGGTGAAGAAAAAGCTGGTGATGTTGCATTTGCTGAAAAACTTTCAAAATGGGGAGATATTTATGTAAATGATGCTTTTGGTACTGCGCACAGAGCTCATGCATCAACAGCTGTAATAGCTCAGTTTTTTTCTGAAAGTAAATGTTTCGGGAATTTATTAGCTCAAGAAATTGAAAGTATTGATAAGGTTTTAAATAATTCAGAAAAACCAGTTACAGCAATTTTAGGTGGTGCTAAAGTATCTTCAAAAATTGGAGTAATTGAAAATATTATTGATAAAGTAGATCATATTATAGTAGGTGGAGGTATGACATTTACTTTTATCAAAGCTCTAGGTGGAAAAATAGGAAACTCTTTAGTTGAAGATGATAAATTAAATTTAGCATTGGCTATTTTAAAACTAGCAAAAGAAAAGAATACTGAAATTCATTTACCAGTTGATGCACTTATTGCTGATTCTTTTAGCAATGAAGCAAATACTAAAACAGTAAACACCAATGAAATCCCTGACGGATGGATGGGGCTAGATTGTGGTCCACAGACCTCTGAAAAATTTGCAGAAGTTATCGCAAAATCTAAAACTATTTTATGGAATGGACCATTAGGAGTTTTCGAAATGGAAAACTTTGCAAGCGGAACTATTGAATTAGGAAAAGCAATTGCAGAAGCAACCAAAAATGGAGCATTTTCATTAGTAGGCGGTGGTGATTCTGTTGCTGCAGTTAAACAATTTGGCTTTGGAAATAAAGTAAGTTATGTATCTACTGGTGGTGGTGCAATGCTAGAAATGTTAGAAGGACAAACCTTACCAGGTATAGAAGCGATACTTCAATAAGTATACAAATCATATTAAAAAAATAAATCTCGCAAATTGCGAGATTTATTTTTTTATAAAAACTTTACATTTTTCTTTTCAGAAATATTGGTATTTTTATGTTTTTAAGTAATTAAATCAACATTCAAAAAAGAAAGATTTAAAAGAATTTGACTCTCATCAAATTTTATTGAATCAGCTAAGGAGTGTAAAAGAAGAAATTGCTAGATATTCATAAATTAAATGACTAAATATTTCAAAAATGAAATACACAACATTACCAAATACTGATGTAAAAGTTTCTAAAATATGTTTAGGAACGATGACTTGGGGGAATCAAAATACAGAAGCAGAAGGACATGAACAAATGGATTACGCTTTAGAACAAGGGGTAAACTTTTTTGATACTGCTGAGTTATATTCCGTGCCTGCAACTCCAGAAACTTATGGAGCAACAGAAAAAATTATTGGATCATGGTTTAAGAAAACAGGAAATCGTGATAAGGTTATTTTAGCTTCAAAAATAGCTGGTGGTGGCGATTATACAGCTCACATTAGAACTGGAGGTTTTAACAAAAAAAACATTTCTGATGCTATTGAAGGAAGTTTAAAACGCTTACAAACTGATTATATTGATTTATACCAATTACACTGGCCTGATCGTGGCGTGAATTGTTTTGGTGTGCGTGATTACCCATATAAAACCTCAACTAAAGAAGTTGAAAAGCATTTAGAAATTTTAGAAACCCTTAATGATTTTGTGAAACAAGGGAAGATAAAACATGTTGGTTTATCTAACGAAACTCCATGGGGAACCATGAAATATTTACAAACTGCTGAGAAGCATAATTTACCCAAAATGGTAACTATTCAAAATTCATATTCATTAATACACAGAAGTTATGAATATGGAATGAGTGAGGTTTCAATGAGAGAAGATGTTGGATTGCTAGCTTATTCTCCACTAGCACAAGGTGTTTTATCAGGTAAATATTTAGGAGGAAAGAAACCTGAAGGTGCCAGAGGTACATTGTTTCCACGTTTCATTTCTCGTTACATGGGTGAAGGATCTAAAAAAGCAGTTTTAGAGTATCAAAAAATAGCTGATAAACATGGATTAACATTAACACAATTATCACTTGCTTACATTAATCAATTACCATTTGTAACAAGTAATATTATTGGAGCAACAAAAATGAGTCAATTAAAAGAAAATATTAACTCTATAAATATTGAGCTTAGTGAAGATATCTTAATGGAAATTGAAATCGCTCACAATAAGATGCCAAATCCTGCTCCTTAAGGATTTTTATTGTTTTT